>JACPXS010000139.1 GCA_016196415.1 Candidatus Omnitrophota bacterium | reverse complement strand
TTCGACCGGCACGCCCTGCCGCGCGAGGCGCTCATGCGTGCGCAAGACGGCCGGCCCGCCTTTGCGCATAAAATCGCCCCCCACGAATACGAGCTTCAGCCGTGATGGCGAGGGCTGCTTGGGCTGCGTGCGTGTCACCGGCACCGCTGGATAGATCCGATGCGTTTTCTGCTCAACCGCCGCGCGCCCCGTCCAGTCGCGATGCTGCCAGTGGAACTGCCGCCGCGCGTACTCGGACGCCGCCACGACCGCCACGCACCGATCCTCCAGTAAAGAGTTTCTGAGCCGGCGTTCCAGCCACCCGATGTAGCGATCTTCGGGAACCCGCGGCAAGTAATCCTCATACGTCACGATGTACGGACGGCGTGTGAGGATCGGAATGGCGTTGAAGCTATGGATCATATCGAAGTCGGGCTCAGGCAGCAGCGCGAAGGCGTCGGCCCATGAGAACAACCGCCGCAGAGGAACAAGCGGCCGCTTTACGAAGACCGCGTTCCGTTGGCCCAAGTCCATGAAGAATTGCCCCGCGTAGCCCCGTTCAATGCGCACGCGCAGGCGGGGGAGGACGGCGGGGGTCGCGCCTGCCTGCGCCGAGGCTTCGGCAGAACCCGTCCTGGAGGAGTTGGGATGAGCGGTAGGCATCGTCTCTATGAAGACGTCCCCCAGCGAATCCGGATCAATCGCTCCAACCTGCCCAAGATCAAATGTCCGAACAGTAACCCGATTCCCATGATCAACGCCATCGCAGAGACGACTGTTGCCATATCATGGAGCTCCCGCCCCATCGTCAGGGTGCTGCCCAATCCTGCACTGACGTAGAGCATCTCGGCAGCCATCAAGGAACGCCAGGCGAATGACCAGCCCAGCTTGGCACCCGTCAGAATCCCTGGCAGCGAAGCAGGCAACACGACGTTGACGTAGAGCTTCCAGCCCTTCGCCCCCATCGTCTGCCCTGCTCGGATGTAGAGCCGGGGAATGGCCTTCACCCCATCCCGCGTGGCAAGCGTCAAGGCCAGCAGCGACCCCATGATCACCACGAACTGCATGGCCGCTTCGCTGAGACCGAACCAGAGCACCGCCAGTGGAAGCCAACAGATGCTCGGCATGGCCTGTAACCCTAGGGCGACCGCGCCGATGGTGTCATCCATCCAACGCACCCGACCCAGCAACAAGCCGAGCGGCACCCCGATGAGCAGCGAGATGCCGTAGCCGAGAAAAAACCGATTCAGGCTCGCGGAGGTGGCGAAGACCAGCGATCTGTCCCTGAGACCTCTCCATAGCGTCTCGGCAACCTGCCCAGGTGACGGAAAGAACAGCTCGTCCCAGACGCCCAGCGAAGTCACAAGCTGCCATGCCCCAAACAGCGCTCCAAAGAACAGGATCTGCACCACCGTACGTCTCAGATGGCTGGACAGCTTCATGCGATGTTCCTCCCTATCTCCCCGAACCATTGGAAGGAGCGATAATCGGTTCCTTCCCATGCTCCCGTAGGACTTCATTGAGCCATGTGAGGTCAAACAGGCCTCCGAGATTGCCTAATCGGTCTGCCGCTGCGGGGAGATAACCCAGCGCGCTCGCCCGCTTGGCGGCAGTCACCAAGGCGTCTGGGATGGGATCATACGTGATGTCCAGTCGCGTCAAGGCCTCCTCAAGAACGCGAGACGGCAGTGGCTTTCCCGCCACTCGCGCCAGGACATCATTCAGGGCCGTGCGGGCTTCCTGCGGATGGTCAGCAATCCAGACGGTCAGTTCCTGATGGGCCTGAACGAACTGCTTGACGATGGCGGGATGCTGTCGAAGAAACGCCGTCCGCACAACGAGTACAGCGGTGGGAAACTGCCTGGCCTGCCACAGGTCACGCTCATCCAAGAACAGCCGCCCATCGGCCTCTTGAAGCAGGCGCGTCGCCCACGGCTCTGGCACCCAGGCGGCATCCAGCTCCTTGCGCTGGAACAGCGTCACGATGTCCGGATTCTTGACCGCAAACACTTGAAGCGCCTTGCCAGCCTCCAACCCCTGGGTGTTCAGCCAGTGGCGCAGAGCGACATCCTGCGTATTGCCGATTTCAGGCGAAGCGACCCGCTTTCCGAGAAAGTCGGAGGCCGCTTGTATCTCAGCGCCGCTACGGACAACGAGTGACGCTCCTCCGCTAGCGGCTCCTGCGACAATCCGCAACGCCTGCCCTTTGGAACGCACGTAGGCGTTGACGGCAGGATTCGGCCCCACGTAACTTAGGTCAATGGCCCCTGCCAGGAGCGCCTCCATGGCCGTTGGCCCTGCGTGAAATGCCTTCCACTCCATTGGGGCTTCCACCCGCCGGTCGAACCACTGCGTAGCTTGCCCCACCAACGCCTGAGCGTGGTTCACGTTCGGGAAATACCCCACCCGAACCGTCACCCCACTCTCCGATCCCTTCTTGGACGTCTGTGGCTGTCGAGTCGCCCACAAGAGGCCGAGCACAATGAGCGCCCCGACCAACAGCCCCTGCAGCCATCGGAGTGTTGACCACCATGCTCTGAGCCGTTGCATTTGTACGCCCCTTTCGTGAGCGTCCCTTCACCCCTCGACGCGGGCCCCTGCACGTTTGGCTTCGCCACACGAAGCCGCGGGGGGCCGTGCTCGGGATCCTGGCCGAACGATCCCGAGTGAACGCGATGGACGGACCCTGAGCGCAGTCGAAGGGCCCGTGGGGCTCCGCAGGCTCTTGATGGAAAACAACAACCCACCGTCGGCCTTCCAACGGTGGGTTCCGAAGTGCTTGGCTTGCACTACGACGAGGTCACACGCTCAACAGTCGTCTATCCCCTTGGTCCCCACCGTCGGACAGCGCAGACAACAACACATCCACTTCGTGGCGGAGACAACAGGAAACCGCGCCCCAACGCCCGCATGGGAAACGGTCACTCCAGACGATCGCTGAACCAACCCGTGTGGCATGGTGCGGAGCGTAACATAGTGGATGCTCCGTGTCAAGCAGCTTTTCTCCAACAGAGCTTTTCTCAGATCATTCTGGGACAACGCCAGGATCACCATAATGAGGTCATGCGGCTCCCACACCACCTGTACGCCCTCAGCCCTGCTAGAGGGGAGCCATTCAGTATCCTATTGGTTGATCGGGGGGTGTCCTAATTTCTCGCTAGGGGTCGAGCGGATCTTCGAGAATCGCAAGCGGGGCGGCGATGAAGCGGGGCTCAACCAGGGAGGCGGTGGTTGATGCGGCGTGTCGTCGCGGGTCTCACCAGCAGACCCACAGGGGTTCTCGCAGGGATGTCGCAACTAATAGAGCGTGCCGAGCGCCGCAGCGTCGTCACTCGAGATCGTCGCTGGATCTGAGTTACAGGATGAGACGGATGGATACATGGTGGCGCCAACGACGTCGGAGTGGCCCAGGCCCAGCACGTGGCCGACTTCATGGACCATGATCGCTTCGATGTTCCACTCCTTCCCAAGCGTGCAGCGCTCGTAGAGGCTGTAATACGGGCCGCCGAATTTGTCCCGTGTGTTCCTTCGAGTCTCAACGTCCGCGTCGTCGATGACACAGTGCCCATCCGGGAGGGCGGGATCGCAGTGATAGAAACCCGTGAAGGTTGCCGCCAGACAACTACCCGTGCACGTGCCCTTGATCATTTCGTTGAAGGCAATTGTAGGAATTCCATCGCCCAATTTCCAAGGTGTGCTGCACAAGGTCGCGTTCACGACAGTCCCGGCTGAGGGAACATTCCAGCCAGTCCCAGCCAGCAGGAGGTGGTTGCCATTGAGTGCCTGGAGGACGGCGGTCAGTCCTCCGTCTGGATCATCGGCGGTGATCGACACATGGCCAGGATTCTTGACACAGACCTGGACTGGGACTGATGCCCAGTGCCGCGGTGGCTGCAGCAAGGTATAGGTGTAGGCCACCGTTGGCCCCAACAGACCAATGAGGACACTGACGGTCAAGATCGCTTGCTTGTTGCGTCGGCCCATTAGCGTCCCTCTCCCTTACCGCACGTACGCACAAATGCATTGAGCTGGCGGGTAAGCCCATCAAGCAAGAGTGTTGGGGGGATGCGGTCGGTAAACATGGTCGCACGGCCCGACTCCACTACGTCGTGCCGCGCGGCTGCTGGCTCGTGACTATCTCGGCGATCCACAACGAACATCCCCCGCCCATAGCCCCAGACGCGGTACGTGCCCGACCCATCCTCCCATGGCCGGAGCAACAGGACGACTTCCTCTCCCTTCCGAAAGGTTGGAAAACCCTCTGCGCGGATCGTGTAGCCATCGACCGTGCCACCGACCTCTCTAACCTGAAGATCCGTGTTGGGCCTCCTGTCGCCTCGCGTGACATCCTGCACTTGCACGGTCGCCGTCGTCCAAATGGCCGTACGCCCACTGTCCCATGCCGCCTGAACATCAGTCACCTGACCATGGACGATGTCGCTGGATTCGCAGACAAGCTGCTGGTCGCTCACGGCTTCAAAGACCGACGCCAACACCCAGGAGGAGGGCAGCAGAAGACCGATGCCCACGAAGCAGCGAATCATAACTCGTCCCATTCGACCCCTCCATCATGTTTGGCCGCTCGGCGGTTGGCCAGCACCCTGGCATCGCCACCAAGCCACGAGGCCCACAAGACACGCTCGTATGATACCATCTTCCCCCCTCGAGTGAAATGGAATTTTCCCCGCCAGGTAAAGATCGCGTACGCGATTTCAGGAGCTGAGTCCAGGTCCCGCTTCTTGCTTTGCAAGAACGCTGCGGGGCACGGGGCGACGCCACACAGGCGGGGGCCCGCGTCGAGGGGCCACACGCAGGGCTTCCCCGCTACGTCGCATCCGGGTGCACGACTTCTCGGTACACCGCTTCGATATCGCTCACCATGCGGTCGAGGTCAAACGCTTCACGCACGCGGATCCGAGCGTGACGCCCGAGCCGTTCCGCGGTGCCGCGGTCGTTCAGTAACCGGGCAATGCCCTCCGCCATCGACCCAGGATCATCGGAGGCCACCAACCACCCCTCCACGTCGTGCCGGATCACTTCAGGGACCGCGCCGGCCCGCGTGGCGACAATCGGCTTCCCAGCCGCCATCGCTTCAACCAGGGTGAGGCCAAACGCCTCCGGCCAGCGTGACGTAAAGACGAACACATCCGCCAGGGCGAGGGGGATGCGGATATCCGACACCTCGCCAACAAACCGCACACGGTGCTGGATCCGGAGCCGCTCGGCGATGTCTTCCAAAAAAGGGCGGCGCGGTCCATCTCCGACGATCAGCGCCTGGGGACCGGCCCCTTCCGCCAACAAGGCAATTGCCGCAAGGAGCGTATCAAACCCCTTGACGCGACCAGCCGCCAAGCGGCCAATCGCTGCCACGACGGGCCGATCCGCGGAGAGATTCCAACGCTGCCGACAGGTCTGAACAACCTGAGGCTGAGGGGGCATCGCGTAGTAGGCGGTGTCAATGCCGTTATGAATGTGCCGAATGCGCGACTCCGGCACGTGGAACACCTCGAGCAGGTGCTTGCGAACAAGCTCGCTGATCGCAATCGTCACCGCTCCCGTGCAGGGCCAGAGTCGCCGGCCCAGCCTGCGCTGATAGATGCCATGCCAGGTCGTAACGTAGGGGATCCCCAGACGCCGGGTCATCTGCGCAGCGACCACCTGGCTCACGCGCGTGTGCGCATGGATCACCTCCACCGGTTCCTGGCGCAACCGGTCGGCGAGCTGCCGCACGGCTCGAAAGACCTGCGGGCTGAATTCCGCGCTGGTCTGTAAGGGGAGCTGCCAATGCGCCACGCCGATCGCTTCCAGCTGGCTCAGGACGGGACCGGCATCCGACGCGACCATCACCCGGTGCCCCTGCTTCACAAGCCGCTCGGCCAACGAAACGACATACCGCGTGATCCCTCCGGTGTGGAGGTGGGAGGTGAGCTGAAGGATGCGCATCCACGTCAGCCCAAGAACACGATGTAGGTTAAGGTCAGGAGGACGAGGCTGGCAAGGATCGCGTGTTTCCCGCTGCGTTGCACACAGGTCACATAGAGCATCGTGGCCAACACTCGCACGTAGGGGGTCAACATCAATGCCGCCACCCCGAGATGAGCCAGCGCCACGGGCCACCGCTCCGGCGCATGGAGCAACCGGAGATCCGCTCGAAGGAACTGAAAGACGTTGGTCCCCCGCAGGGGCTCTGCAAATCCCCTGAAGCCTTCCTGAGCCGATCGAAGCGCGATGCCAACCAGCACCAACCCGATGCTGAGGAGGGTACCGCTCCGGAGGATCGCGCTCATCAACGCTTCCAGATCGAAGTCGGCGATCCACTTGACTCGGGCGGATCGCCGCATCAGACGGCTCCAATCCCATACCACAACATCTCGACCCCTAACACGAGGAGGGTGCCTAGAAAGATGACGCGGGCGGCCTGATTCGTCAATCCGATGAGCAGCTTGGAGCCAAGCAGCGCGCCAAGCGGGACGCCAAGGATGACCGGAATTACCAGCCTCGAATCGATCAAGCCCACCTCCAGGTAGATGCTCGATCCGGCGAGCGCCATCACCCCGATGATCAGGTGGCTTGTCGTCAACGACACCTTGGGTGGCAATCCCATCACGACGTCCTGGATCACCACCGTGAGGGCGCTGCTGCCGATACCCAACCATGAGGAAATCACGCCCACGCCAAGCATCAACAGCCCGCTCATCGACGCCCATCGGCCCCGGTAGGCAATGGTGCGCTTCTCGGCATCATCGTAGTAGCTTCCTCTGAGGGCAAGCCACTCAGACGCACTGTCCTGCCAGAGGATCGGCGTCCAGCTCCTTCGACGTTGCCTCCAGCGCATCACGGTGGCCGCTATCATGATGCCCCCGCAAAGCAAAAAGAGGAGACGCCGGGGCGACGCGATGGTGATCCACGCCCCGATCAGCGAACCGGTCACGGCAAACACTTCTAAGAACACGCTGACGTTGATATTAGGGAGATGGCGCTTGATGGATCCCGAGGCGGCGCTATTCGAAATGGCGATGACGGAGAGGAGGCTGAGCGCGATCGCTCGCTTAATGTCGACGCCGCAGAAGGTCAAAACGGGAATCAAAATCACCCCGCCGCCCATGCCGCTGAGAGCGCCAACAACGCCTGCGACGATCGACACCAAGAAGACAAGTTCGTACGAGATCATCGGGGCGTCCGATCACGGGGCGTCCAGGGTGCGCGGGTTCCCATCATGCACGACTCCTGCTGGGGCGGCGCCACAGACTCGACTCTTCGCGGCTTGAGCTCCCGATAGGTCCCTTCCACATCGTCGCTGGTAACGCGGGCGTTGGAAAAGGCCTGCAGGGGAGCACACCATCCCGCCTGCGATCCCTGATGGGGAGCCCACGGATTGCAGGGGGCGTGGGAGAGTCCGCTGAGCGGACGATTATGCCGGGGGGCGGCTCCAGGCGGAGATCGGCATTAGTAGAAGAATTTCCTACGGGCCTTCGCATACACCAAAAATCCGTACAGGATCCCAACGCCGAGGGACCAGGGGAGCGCCTGCTGCGCCGCGGCCTGAGCCGCTGCCCACCCGTCCAGGAAGTAGGCCCGCCACACCGGCAGTAGGATGAGGCCCTCCAACAGCCCCGCGAGCGTGCTGAGATCTTTTCGGATCGCGCTTTTCCAATCATACGATAGGCCGGCGAAGGCGGCATGGAGATTGCGCAGGGACGGCAGAACGCGATTGACCTGCGCGCAGTAGTCCGCGTAGTCCTTCCCGAACCGATTCAGGAGATACGCCTCCTCTGCACAGGTGATCGCCTGATAGACGAACGCGAACGCGGGGATCACGACGCCGTACGCGGAGGGGGATCCGATCGCCATCACCACGCCGACAGTCATGAGCAGGTTGCCCAGATACATGGGATTGCGGGTCAGCGCATACATGCCGCGATGCACCAAGCGGCTGGCGTAGACCTGTTTGTTCTTGCCTCCCCGCTCGATGTAGTCGTAGCCGATCGTTAAGAGCCGCGTGCCTTCACCTGCAAGCGCGATGAGCGTGCCCCCGACGACGAAGGCGCGATCGAGAGCGGGGTTGCCGAACAGAAGCCTCGGGCGCATGGCCAGAATCGCCAGCGCAAACATGACCGGAAACAGCGCATTCCGATATCGGAACAAGAACTGTCCGGCGGCGACGTTCCAGCGGTGGATGGTCGTCATACGACGCGGCATCCACGCCAGAGCCTGGCCGACTGCTCGGTCGAACCACTCATCGGCAGCGGGTGACGCGCGACGCGCTGCGTCACTTGACGGCGACGAACCCGCAAAAGTTGTACCACTTGAAGAAGACGTCGCATTGGCTGAATCCGCTGCTTAAGAGCAACTCCATGTTCTCCTCGATGCGATAGGGGATGAGCACGTTCTCAAGCGCTTCCCGCTTCTGCGCGATTTCCAGCCTGCTATAGCCGTTCTGTTCCTTAAAGGCGTAGTAGAACTTGATGAACAGACGGTTCAGCAGGGAATCTTTGCTCAACACCTTCTCGAACATGATCAGGCATCCCTGGTCGTTCAATCCCCGGGCAATGTCGCTCAGGAGGCGCTGGCGGTTGAGCGGCCGGATGAATTGCAGCGTGAGAATCATGATGGCTGCGGAGGCGTTCGTCATCTGGACGCAGTTGTTGAGATCGGCGCGCACTAACTCATACTCGTGCCGCAGGTGGTTCCGGCTGAGCTTTTCCCGAGCCCGCTGGAGCATCTCGGTCGAGGAGTCAACCCCGATGAACCGCACCCCTGTTGGCACCACAGGATCCAACGCTAACAAGGTGGTCCCGGTGGAGCACCCAAGATCGTAGATGTGCGTCCCGTCGACCGCGAATTCGGAGGCGAGCTCGCTGATCATCCGTTGGACTTCGGCGTAGAAGGGAACGGACCGCTGGAGCATGTCATCAAAGACCGTCGCCGTGCGCCTGCCGAAGTCGAAATCTCGAATCAAGCGCTTGCGTCTCGAAAACAACTTATCCCGCCTGGCCATGGTCACATCCTTGATCAGCTAAAAGCTGTAGGAAAGGGCCAGGGCGATTTCAGCGCCGTTGAGATAGGCCCCCTCGATGTTAATCGTGACATCATCATAGCGGCCAAGGTACAGATCGGCTCCCAGGAAGGGACCCACCGGCCCTTGCTCTTGGTACCGCCCTTGCTTGAGGAGCGTCCCGTTTTCACGCACCCGATACAGGAAATGAATCATGGAGTATTTGACGCCGACGTACGGTTTCACATTGCCGAACGACCGAGCGAGGCTGGTCCCAAATTGCCACTCATGCCATCGCCCATCATTTTTGCCGCGATGCCGAGCTCGGATGTCGACGTACTGCAGACTCCCATCCCATTCCCAGGTCTTCTGGCGATTCTCGAACAACTTGCTTTTCACCTGCACACTGGAGAGGAGACCCCCACCAAAGCTGTGTGTGGTCGACGTGGTAGTCGCTTTCTTGATGGAGGCGTCGTCCACTTCGAGATACGCCCCGCCGATTTTCCCGTAGACGCTCAACCAATCGGTCAGGCCATAGCCCCGGAAGTGCCCCCCTTGAACGACCGTCACATCCGCGTTCCCGTTGAAGCCCCGTCCGAATACGGCGTCACTGGCAAGCCCAAAGACCCATTTCCCTTTCTTTAAAATACTTGCGGGACTCCCAATGGCCTCTGCCCCTGCCCGGGTTGAGCACCAACACGTCAGCGCAGCGATGATGATGAGCTGGCTGACCCGCTTGTACTGACGGCGCCTCATGCTCGGCATGTGGTTCCTCCTCAAATCGACCCGTCGCAGCATTAGAGCGGAACGCTGAAGGGACCCGACGCCCCCTCCGTCCCTCCAGGACGCTTCGGGTGACGGCGTTCCTGCTCCGGACCGGGAGCAATGACGGGGCCTTCGCCGACCACCCGGATCCAGCGGCCTCCCATGTAGACCTCTTTGAGCTGTCCTCCATGACGACCGCGGCGACGCGCTGGTGGGGGATGGCGTCCTGTCCTTCGAGCGGTCTGGGGGCGCTGCACGCGTTCAGGGTGGGAGGAACCGGCTTGGGACTCAGCAGGACGCTCCTGCCCCTGACGCAGTGTTGTTGAGGGCGGAGGCGCTGATGCTCGAGGAGGCCTCCGGCTGCGCTGATGCCGACGACGATGGGCTAGCTCGGGGGCGATCGAGGAAGCCGCGGTCGCAGGAGGCGGCTCTCCAGGACGCGGCACGCTCTGTGGCGATTGCACCGGCTGCGGTGTAAGGCCTTCCCCGTGTTTCGGACCTCGCCCACCACGGCGGCCTCTGTGGCGGCGCCATCGTGAGACGGCAGGGCCTGCCTCCGCCGCATCAATCTCCGGACGGAACTCCATGCCATGGCGGCTGGCCAACTCTTGCACAGCCCCGGGCCCCGCAGCCGGACCCAGCCGTGAACACTCGCGGAAAAACTCCTCAAGTCCTGGAGGAGCGACAGTCCATGTCATGTGCAGGACGCCGGTTCCGGTATTGCGCACACCGTGCCAGGTCTGGCGAGGCACATAGAGCATCATCCCTGACACGACCGTTATCGCGCGGCCATCCAGCGTGATCCTACCCTGCCCTTTATACACAAACAAGACTTCATCCTGACGGAGATGTCGATGGACGGGGATGTGCGCTCCCGGTAGGAGGGTTTCGGTCCCCGCGGCGAATGGGGTGCCGGTCAGCCGAGGATCCACGGTGATGACCAGCTCACCGGAGCACGGTGGCCCGAGGGTGAGCACTTCGCCTTGCGTCAGGGGTGGTGTCGGTTTCACCGCATCCTCACATCAGGTTGCCATGGCCTGCAACACGCTTCTGTGGAGCCCCACGGCCATGGCCCCCGTCGAAGGGTCGAGAGCTTGATGGAAGTTGCTGGATGATGGCTGGCGCTGCTACTTCTTCTGGCAACAGCCGCTGCTGCTGCACGGACAACATTTCACGAGCGACAGCAGCTTCAGCACGCCGGCGATGCCGATGATGTCATAGACCACGCGCGCGGGAGTGGTCATCACACCCAAGAACTTCGCGACGAGATCCACCTGGAAGAACCCCACCAGCCCCCAGTTCAACGCGCCGATTCCAACCAGCAGCCCCACAATCTTACACACCGCGCACGACTTGCCTCCCGTCATTCACCACCTCCGTGTTCGTCCATCGTCGAGAGACGATGGACCGCGGACCACCCTTCACCGGTAGTTTTCCGTCTGAACCGGGACGCCGAAGTCCTTTCTCTTGAGCATCTGAATCACGGCTTGCAACTCATCGATCTGCTTCCCCGCCACGCGCACCGCATCGCCGTCGATCCGGGCCTGCACCTTGAGCCCAAGATCTTTGATGGCTTTCGTAATCTCCTTGGCCTTGTCGGAGGACAGGCCCTGCTGCAATGCCGCCTGTTGCTTCATCCCCCCGCTTGGGAGCTGCTCCGGAGGGCTCCACGCGAATGCCTTGAGCGGGACCCCGCGCTTGGCCAGCTTCGCATCGACCATCTCTACAACGCTCCTCAGTTGAGCGTGGTGATCGGCGGTCACCTTCAACAGCCTCGCGGCCTCCTCGAACGTCACGCTCGCGCCGCTTCCTTTGAAGTCAAAGCGGGTCCTCAGCTCTTTCTGCGCCTGCTGGAGCGCGTTGCGAAGCTCCTGCAGATTCACCTTTGAGACGAGATCAACGCTGTGCTCCTGCGCCATGATGCCTCACCGCTGCGGCTTCACGTCTTCTGTCTCCTGCGCGCTCGGCTGGCGTCCCAGCTCATTGAACCACCATCTCAACTGGATGGCGAACTCGATAGGCGAGCTTCAGCTCCTGTTTTTGGTTCGGGCCCAGGTCCAAGGTCCAATGGAACACGCCGGGCTTTTCTTTGTCCTGTTCCACCTCAGGCGGGGTCTGCTTGATGGACTCCACCACGATCGCCTCGCGCTCAGAGACCGGCACCTGATCAAACACCGTCACGGTCACTCGACGCCCGGTGAAGTTCTCGACCGTCGTGAGGAACTCGTACTCGGTGGACTTGGTCTTCCCGCGGAGCCCGGGCAACAGGCTGACCTCTACACGTTCCTTCAGCGGCTTACGCTCGATTTTGACACGCTCATCCACGCCGAGGAAGAGGGTGAATGTCTCCCCGGGCGCCACCTGTTTCAGGGCCGCCGTAGCCACGAACGCCCCGTCAAGGAACACGGACACCGGACCCGGCAGATAGAAGAGCTCGGTGGCATTGGCCACCTTCGCCCGGAGAAACGCGTACGTGAGCAGCCGAGGCGTCGTCTCATAGGCCAGCTCGGCCTTGAGCATCGCTGAGCCGATGGGGACTTTGTGCGGCTGCCAATCGCCGGGAAGAGAAACCGGTTTGGGCAGTTGAAACGTCACGGAAGGCCCCTGTGTTTCAACGGCGGCGCTGGCCAGTTCCGCGACCTTTTTGCTCTCTTCTTTGTACCGTCCTTCCCCTAAGCTCTCAGACTTGCCGTCCTTGTCGTCCGTTTCATTTACGGACACTTGCTTCAGCGGCACTTGGGAGGCGTCTAGATTCCCGCGATACCTGCCACCATACTCACGGGCCGGCTCCCAGGGTCGGAGAAACCACGGCTGGAGTTCCGGCATGGATCCGGCCATCGCGGGCTTGGCGGTCGAGAGCGTCAATGGCACATCAGTCCACTCTTCCCCGGTCTGCTGGCGGACCACCCCGAAGGAGACCAGCTCAACCTGATCGGAAGACGTAGCGGCTCGCGCCTCATAACTCGGCTGCCACGTGGCTCCCGCCACGCGATAGGACACCTCCAGCGTGAAGGCGCCCCCCTGTCGCGCCTCAAGATCGACGAGGATGGACGCTTCCTGCTTGTGGGAGGCCTGGGTAAGCTCGGCCAGCTCGCGGCGCAGCTTATCGAGCGCGCGAGAGGACTCCTCAAGCTGCGCATCCGCGTCCTGGTCTTGCTGGAAATTTTTCAGCAGCGAGTCATGGAGGAACGCCAGGATGGAGGCCGCATCAGCCGCGCTGGGGGATGTGGTCACGAGGTCCTTGCTGAGTTGCTCGCTTGAGGCGGCCTGGATGGAGTTGAGGTAGACTCGCTCTTGCTCAAGCACGCGCTTGGTGTCGCGCAGCGCTTGCTGGTGTCGCACCGTCTCGCGAACCGTCTCCTCCAGCGTCTTGACCCTTGGATCCTGCGCCGCCTCGAGCTGTTTCGTGATCAGCCGCACCTCATAGAGGACGACTTGAGCCTTGCCGGTCCCTTGAGCGGTCACCGAGGAGGGCTCAACCTGGCTGGGGAGCGGGCCGATCTCCACGGTGTGCGCGCCGGCGGGAAGGACCAGGACCGCCTGCCGCGTGATCGCCGCTCGATCTGGAAACACCGTCACCGCCGCGATGCGGGATTCGGCCCTGAGGACCTCCGCCGCACAGGGGCTCGCAGCGCAACACCATCCCAACACCATCAGCGCAATTCGCCGCTTCATGGCTCCCTCACCAGCTCCACTCCCGCTCCCCTTAGTGTAACGCGCTTTGCTCAGACATTGAACCGAAAACTGAGGACGTCGCCGTCCTGGACAATATACTCCTTTCCCTTCAGGTGCGCTTTGCCGGCGCTCGCCACGGCCTGCTCGCTGCCCAGCGTCACAAGATCCTCGTACGTCATCAGCTCGGCGCGGATAAAGCCCCGCTCGATGTCGGAGTGGATGACGCCGCCCGCTTCGGCCGCGCACGCGCCGCGCCGGATCGTCCAGGCGCGCACCTCATCCGAGCCGACGGTGAAGTACGAAATCAACCCCAAGGCCGCGTAGCTGACCCGCGTCAACCGATCAATTGCCGACTCGGCGATCCCGAGCGCCGTCAGGAAGGACGCGCGCTCCGACGGGTCCTCAAGCTGGGAGAGCTCCTCTTCAATCTTCGCGGAGACCTGCACCACGTGGACGCGGCGGTCGGCCTGCTGCGCCTGCACCGTGTCGAGCACGTGGCGATCCTGGACCGCCGCTTCATCCGCGTTCAGGATCAGGAGCAACGGCTTGCGGCTGAGCAGCGGCGCCCCGCTGAGGAACTTCTCGTCTTCGGGATCCAGCGGCAGCGTGCGCAGAGGCCGCGCGTCGTTCAACTGCGCCTGGAGCGCGCTCAGCACGGCCTGTTCCTTGGAGCGATCCACGCCGCTGCGGCGCCCTTGCTCCTTGGCCATCCGCTCAAGGCGCTTCTCCACAAAGAACAGGTCGTTCAACACCAGCTCGGCGTGCACCGTTTCCATATCGCGCCGCGGATCCACTGAGCCCTCCAGATGAAACACCGTCTCATCGTGAAAGGCCCGCACGACATGCGCCAGGACGTCAACAAGCTGGAGCGCTTTCAATAGCTCCTGGTTTTTTGCGGAGTCCTTGGTCAGGTCGGGCATCAGGAGATACTGGACGGTGGCCGGCGTCACGTGTTTCGGCTTGTACATGGCCGCCAGGCGATCTACTCGGGGATCGCGGACCCGGCACACTCCCGGGACCACCCCGCCTTGGCTCGGCGGCACGGTGCGCGCATCCACCTGGGTGAGGAGACGAAGGAGGGTCTTCTTGCCGGCTTGCGGAAATCCGATGAGGCCGATCTGCATGCGTTAGTGACGCTGAGGGCGCCACCGGTGCGTCGGAGCCGCGTGTCGGGCATGGCCCGGATGCGGGCGCCGATGCTCATGCGGTTTGGGCGGGCCCGATCGTTTGTAATTGAACTGGGGCAGCGTCACGCGCGGGAGGGTCCGGTTGAGCACCCGCTCAAGGTCTTGAATCATGGGCTCCTCTTCCCGATCCACGAGGGTAAAGGCATCGCCGGTGGAATCGGCGCGCGCGGTGCGGCCGATGCGGTGGACGTAGTCGTCTGGCGTATTCGGAACGTCGAAGTTGATCACGTGGCTGATGTCGTCAATGTCGAGGCCGCGCGCGGCGATGTCCGTCGCCACCATGACTTGGCTGCGGCCGCGCCGGAACTGCTCCAGCGCCCGCAAGCGCTGGCTCTGGCTCCGGTCTCCATGCAACAGCGATACGGAGAACCCGCGGCGCTCCAGCGTATGGGCCAGGCGCTCAGCGGAACGCTTCGTGCGCGCAAACACCAGCACGGCCGTCATGCCCGATCCCCGGAGCAGCTCAACCAGCAGGTCGGTTTTGAGGTGGTGGGGCACCGGGTAGATGGCATGACGGATCCCCACCGCCGGCGCGGAGCGCTGGCCGATCTGCACGGTGACGGGATGATCCAGGATCTGGTGGACGAGGGCGAGGATGTCGGGAGGCATCGTCGCTGAGAAGACGAGATTCTGCCGTTTGGGCGGCAGGACGCGCAAGATTTTCTGGATGTCGGGGAGGAACCCCATGTCGAGCATCCGATCGGCCTCATCCAGCACGAGCACTTCCAAATCGACGAAATCAATGCGTCCCGAGTAGATGTGATCCAGCAACCGGCCAGGCGTGGCGGAGATAATATCAAGCCCCCGCCGCAGCGCGCTGATCTGCGGCTCCATCGGCACGCCGCCAAAGATCGCTGCGCCTTTGAGATGGACGTGGCGCGAGAGCGCTCTGAGGTGCTCCATGGATTGCAGGGCCAGCTCACGGGTGGGGGCCACGATAAGGGTGCGGACATATCCTCGCCCCTGGCGGCGAAGGAGTCGATGGAGAATCGGCAGCACAAAGGCGGCCGTTTTGCCCGTGCCGGTCTGCGCGCAGCCGATCAGATCGCGCCCGGCCAGAATCGGGGGGATGGCCTGGGCCTGGACCGGCGTCGGCCGGATGAATCCCAGATCCCGAATCCCTTTGAGCAGATCCGGATGGAGGTTCAAAGCATCAAAGGTGACTTCCGACGCCTCGGGCGGTTCGATGCGATCCCGCTGATGCGGTACCTCGCCTGATCCCGATCCTGTGCTCTCCTGAGCCCTTGGGAACGCGCGCGGGTCCTGGTGATCTGGGAGGAGGGGTTGCTCATCCACCAGGCTCGTCATACGATGACCCACCCACCAGCATTCTCCGAGCTCCGCCCACGGGGCTCCGCGTCGCCTGGAACCTGACCGGCATGCGTCTGGCTTGGGATCCAACGGTGGCACGCGTCACGCGCTCTGAGGGGAGCCGTATCGCAAGCAGAAGCGGTTTCATACATCCCTTCATGGGGCGGGTCCGATCGGCTGCCACCCCACTGGTCCTCGCCGCGCCGGACGCTCGCCGTCGTCCCTCGACTCGG
>JACPXS010000140.1 GCA_016196415.1 Candidatus Omnitrophota bacterium | reverse complement strand
GCAAACGGGAGCGTCGGTTTCGATCGCTCGCTCGACTTCGTGATCGAACCAGAGCTGTCTGAGCGGATCGTCCTTCAATCACCGACGACGTCAACGCTCGCCGCCACCGTGTTGAAAGCCGCCGGGCAGCTCGACCGCCTTCGCCGGCTTATCGGACGCCATCGGCTCACCGGAACGCTGGATCATCCCACGTACCGGTTTGAACTCAGCACGCAGGAAATCTTTAAACAGCTCGCGCCGGCCGCCGGCGACTTCCTCCAACAGCTCCTCGAATCTGTCCGGTAAGTCGAGCTAATCGTCTCAGTGCCGGACGCAACCGGCGGGCGGCGTGGGCTCGATGGCTCAGCCGGCGTTTCATCGAGGCCGGGAGCTGGCCAACGGTCTTGCCAACCCGCGGCACAAGAAACACGGGATCGTAGCCGAAACCGCGCCGCCCGCGGGGGCTCAGGGCAATCCGTCCATTCCAGACGCCCCGCGTGACGACGATCGCCTGAGCCCCATCAGTCAGCGCCAAGGAGCATCGATACCGCGCGCGCCGCTTGTGTCGCGGGATCCTGGCGAGCAGGCGCAACAGCTTCGCATTATTCGCCCGGTCGTCCCCGTGCCGACCGGCAAACCGAGCGGAGCGAACCCCCGGACCCCACCCGAGCGCCTCCACCTCAAGGCCGGAATCATCCGCCAAGGCGAGATGACCGGTCGCCCTCGCCACGGCCTGCGCTTTTTGAATCGCATTCGCGTCAAAGGTGCCGCCCGACTCATCCGCCGCGGCCACGGAAGGAAACTCCGTAAGCGAATGCCAGCGGATGTGCGGGAGGGCGAGCAGCGACGTCAGCTCACGGAACTTGTGGCGGTTGCGGGTGGCGATGACGATGTCAAGCATCGAGACGGCCTGGTGAGCAAGGCGGCGAGGTCAGGCGCGCGAGAGATCGCGTACCGAGGAGGCTTTCAGCGCCCGGCGTTGGAGCCCGATGAGCTGGCGCACCCCCTGGCGGGCCAGTCGCAGCATCCGGGTCAAGTCCGTTGAACGAAACGGCGCGCGTTCGGCGGTCCCCTGCAACTCCACGAATGCGCCGCTGCCCGTCATGACGACATTCATGTCGACATCAGCAGCCGAATCCTCGGCGTAGCTCAAATCCAAGACGGGCTGGCCGCGGACAATCCCCACGCTTGCGGCCGCTACGAAATCGCGCACGGGAATCGTCGACAACAGCCGCTTGGCGCGGAGCGAGCGCAGCGCATCCACCAGCGCGACAAATCCTCCGGTAATGCTCGCGCAGCGCGTCCCCCCGTCGGCCTGCATGACATCGCAATCCACAATCACCGTCCGCTCGCCGAGCTGGCTCAAGGCCACCACGGCGCGCAGGCTGCGGCCGATGAGCCGCTGGATCTCTTGCGTGCGGCCCGCCACGCGCCCGCGCACCGACTCCCGCTCGATCCGCTGATGGCTTGAGCGGGGCAGCATACCGTACTCTGCGGTAATCCACCCGGTGCCGCTATTGCGAAGAAACGGCGGGACTTTCTCCTCGACCGTGGCAGTGCAGATCACCTGGGTATCCCCCCAGTGCACCAGGCAGGAGGCCTCGGCGAACTTCATCACGCCGCGCGTGAGCGTCACAGGGCGTAACTGATGGAGGGCTCGGCCGTCCGGTCGCTGCGCCATTAGTAGCGGGAGTTCACCCGTTCCACCAACCCGATCACCTGCCCCAGAAAGCGGTGGCCGAGGTGGGTGAAGTGGGACGGCTCATCGGTGACGAAGAACCGATAGCGCGGCCGGCCCTTGTGGTGGCACAGCGCATCGGCCCCCATGAGCACCCCGCGGACTTCGGTGGCCGTCTGCTTCGCGGAATCCACGAGCGTCACGCCGGCTCCCAGGACCTCTTGGATCGTCGATGCCAGCAGCGGGTAGTGCGTGCATCCCAGGATCAGGGTATCGATGCGCTGCCGCTTCAAGGGCTCCAGGTATTTTTCCGCCACCTGCTTGGAGACGGACCCGTTGAGCCATCCTTCTTCAACGAGCGGCACGAAGAGCGGGCAACTCTGTGAGAAGACGTCGATCGCCGGGTCGATGCGCTGGATCGCCGTCTCGTAGGCGCGGCTCTTGATGGTCGCGGTGGTGCCGATCACTCCAACCCGTTTGTTGCGGGTCTGACGGACCGCGGCCAGCGCTCCCGGCCGAATGACGCCGACGATGGGCACCTTGAAGTACTTTCGCAAGGTGGGGAGCGCCCACGATGAGGAGGTGTTGCAGGCGATCACGATGCACTTGACGCCACACCGCAACAGAAACTCCACATTTTCGAGCGAAAACTTCACGATGGTCGACTTGGATTTGGTCCCGTAGGGCACCCGCGCCGTATCGCCAAAGTAGACGATGGATTCCGAGGGCAAGTCCTCGATGAGCGCCTTGACGACGGTGAGGCCGCCGATCCCTGAATCAAATACGCCGATGGCTTGCCGCGCACCGTTCATGTCCGGAACCCGTTGGCGTGTCTGCGTGTTGACGCGTTCGCGCGTTGTCTCATCGACTGCCGGAATCCACATGGAACGCGCCAACGCCCCAACGCGTCAACGCGCAACCCAGGTTAGATGTGTTGCGCCCCGACATCACGGACGTAGGCCACAATGCCTTCGGCGATCGCCTGAGCGGCCGCTTGACGATAGGCCGCGTCCCTTAAGCGGCTGGCTTCTTGCTGGTTTGTCACATACCCGACCTCGACGAGCACGGCGGGCATCCACGCCTCGCGCAGCACCACGAACCGAGCGGGCTTCGTACCGCGACAGGGCGCCTGAAGGCCTTGACGCATGGCGCGACAGATCGAGGCCGCCAAGTGCCGAGACTGAAACCGTGTGCGCCGCAGCACCAAATCCCAGAGAACCTGTTTGACCGTCGTAGACGGCGTGCCGATTTCCTCCGGGGAGACGGCGGGAGGCCATTGCGCGTCGGCAGAGACCTCCGACGTCCTCGGGTAGTAGACTTCGATCCCTGAGACGCGCCGGTTGCGGTTGGCGTTGATATGTACGCTGAGAAAGAGATCCGCCTGGAGGCGGTTGGCAACGGCCGGTCGACCGCTCAACGGAATGAAACGATCCGTCTCGCGCGTCATCACGACCGTTAAGCCGGCATCCTGGAGGCAACCGCGAAGGCGCCTGACAATATCCAACGCCAGGTGCTTCTCCTTCAGCCCGAAGTGCGACGTCCCTGGATCATCGCCTCCGTTGCCGGCATCAATCACGACGGTGCGAACCGGACCGGGAACCATCGCCGTGGCGGAACCTGGAGGGCTCCGCAGCGGTGTCCCCACCACCGGCGCTGAGGCGCAGCCCCACGTTCCGGCCGCGTAGGCGACCAGCAACACCCACCACCCCGCAGGCATGCGGGAAATGGCGGGATGCGTGGAGCGCCACGGGAGGGGGAGCGCCGTGCTGCCAGGATGAATCCGGGACAACGAGGGGCGACCTTTCAACGCAACCAAACGTTCCACACAGAACCTACTGCTCTCTCAGTGGAGTCCAAACAGTTTCAACCGCCTAAGTGGTGGACCCGGTCAGCACCAATTCGCACCGTTGGGGAGATTACCGCTCGCATCCCTATCCGGCCGATCGGTACCTTCCGTTATACCAAAAAATCGCCCAGAAGACCACTCAACTTCGCCTCCTGAGCATGTCCTACAAAGAGATCGGTAAAGCCCTCAATGTCAGCCCAAGCCTTGCCCGCAAAGCGGACCGCTTCGGACAGAGATAGCCGCTAGACGAACTGAACCTTGACTTCTTTGCCGAGGGCGTGGGCGAGCTTGACGAGCGTGCGCAGCGAGAGGCTTCCGTTCCGGGGACTTTCGAGCCGGGAAATCGTCTGCTGAGAGGTATGGAGCCGTTTTGCCAACGCACGTTGGCTTAAGCCCCTCCGCTGGCGCAACTGGCCGATCTGGACCGCCAGCTCGACAAAGAGGGCCTCTTCCTCGTAGGCCTCTCGGACAGCCGGGTTCTTCAGCTGCTCCTTCAGATAGTCGCGAAATCGTCGTCCGCCTTTCATGCCTCCGTTCCTGCTCTTATGCTCCATGCTGGCGCCACTAAGATTATTGCCGCCGGAGGAAGCGGCGGACCTCGTCGTGATTGCCCAGGAGGGACAGCACGACTTCACTTCCCTCGATCACGTAGACGATCCGGAGTGCCAAACTCACCCGTAATTCGTACGTCCGTCCGCCGACATGCTTGATGCCCAACCCCACCGGGGCGTGGCCTGTGTGGAGATAGCCCTGGAAGTGCCTGAGGGCTGAATCAACGAGTCCTTGATCGGCGTCGCTCAACCGATGGTAGGCGCGCAGAAACCGCGCCTCGGCGACGACCTGGCGAGGCATTTAGGACTTCTTGGGACGGCGCGTTCCGTGCAGATCCTTGATCAGCGCATCCATCGAGCCGTAGACCCGATCCCCCGGCTTCCGCTTTAAGGCATCCGCCTCAAACCGCGCAAGGGCCTCCGGGGGGATTTTTTCTTCAATCTCCACCGGCCGCAGGATAATGGCTCCGGCCTTATAGGCGACGCTGAAATAGACATCCTCAGGTCCCAGCCCCGCCCGCTCCAACACCGCTTTGGGAAGGGCCACCTGGTTCTTGCGCGACCGTTTCACGAGCATAAGCCACCCCCCTAGTGATCGACACTCTTAAGAGTAACTATACTTTACTTTTTTACTTCCGTCAAGTAAAAACATCTCGAAGCAACCCCCCACATACCACAACACCCTTGCTCTCATGCACGAGAGCAAGGGTGTCACGGTGGTCAACGAACTGTGGAGGTCTCTCGGGCCTACGGCCCTCGGGACACTGTTCTCCCCGCCGGAGCTAGATATCCAACGAACTGCGGAAGCACCTCGTCGCTTCGCGACTCGGTGCACCAACTTTTTCCGCCGAAGGCGGAAAAAGTTGGTGGAGGCGGCGGGAGTCGCACCCGCGTCTTCGGATCGAGAGCGTGAGCCCTCTACATGCGTAGCCCCGCACCGAGCTTCTCATCGGGACCCGCCTGCGGAGCGGGCGCGTCCGCGACCAGCCGCTGCGTGCTCCTCGTCCCGCCCCTCAGCGGCTCGAAGGCGGAACCAGCCTGCTCAAAACGCCCACCCGGCCCGCAGGCTGACCAGGCG
>JACPXS010000150.1 GCA_016196415.1 Candidatus Omnitrophota bacterium | reverse complement strand
TTTCCCGCCTCAGGGGGCGCCATCACGCCGGAGGCCTACCCGATGCTGTTCACGATGCACGGCGGCATCATGGTCTTTTTTGCCATCACGCCCATCCTGCTCGGCGCGCTGGGCAACTACACGATCCCGCTTGAGGTGGGCGCACGCGATATGGCGTTCCCAAACCTGAACATGCTCTCGTACTGGTTGCTGGCCCTCGGCAGCCTCCTGCTCCTCGTCTCCTTCTTCGTGCCGGGCGGGGCAGCCGGGAGCGGTTGGACCATCTATGCGCCGTTGTCGTCCAGCACGGAGGTCAACCCTGGCTGGGGGCAGGATCTCTTCATCCTCGGGCTCTCCCTCGATGCGGTCTCCATCCTCATGGGAGGGATCAACTTCATCACGACGATCATGCAGCGACGCGCCCCGGGCATGACCCTGAGGCGACTGCCCTTGACCACCTGGGGGTTGTTCTTTGCGTCGGTGTTGAATACGTTGTGGCTGCCCATCGTGGCCTCGGCGCTCTTCATGGTGCTCTGCGACCGACGCCTCGGCACGGCGTTCTTCCTTGCTGGACCGTTGGCGCCTCATGGCGGCGGCCAGGTCTTGCTGTACCAGCATCTTTTCTGGGGCTTTGGGCATCCGGAGGTCTACATCCTGATCCTGCCGGTGTGGGGGCTGGTCGGGGATCTGTTGTCGGTGTTCTCCCGCAAGCCGGCCTTCGGCTACAAGGCGACGGTCATCTCCATGCTGACGATCACCATCCTCAGCGGCATTGTCTGGGGCCATCACATGTTCACCAGCGGGATGAATCCGCTTGTCGGCAAGGCGTTCGTGTTCCTCACGATCTCGATCAGCGTCCCGACCGCGGTGTTCTTCCTCAACTGGCTCTGCACGCTGTGGGGCGGAGCCATTCGCCTGAGCGTGCCGATGCTGTTTGCGCTAGGCGTGGTGTTTGACTTTACCGTCGGGGGCCTGACCGGGCTCTTCAACGCGGTGCAGACCTTGGATGTCTACATCCACGACACCTACTTTGTCGTGGCCCACTTCCATTACGCCCTCGCCGGCAGTGTCCTGTTTGGGGCGTTTGCGTTTGTCCATTTCTGGTTTCCCAAGATGTTTGGGCGACAGATCGGTCTGGGGCTTGGGAAACTCCATTTCTGGCTGACGTTCACCTTGTTTAACTTGGCATTCTTTCCCCTGTTCGTGGTCGGGCTCCAGGGGCACATGCGTCGGATCGCCGATCCGATGGCGTACGAGTTTTTGAAACCGATGCAGCCATGGAACGTCTTCACCAGTTGGATGGCGCTCTTGCTGGTGTTGGCTCAGGGCCTCTTCTTCGCGAACGTCCTCTGGTCACTGTTCAAAGGCCAACCAGCCGCCCCCAATCCCTGGGAAGCTGGAAGTTTGGCCTGGACGCTTTCCTCGCCTCCTCCCGAGCATAACTACGAGACGCCACCGCGAGTGTGGTGCGGCCCACATGAGTATGGGGTGCCCGGCTTGGCCGAGAGGGATTGGCTTGCCCAGACTGATCCCAGGGCCGCCACGCTGGCAAGGAGTTGACGGCCGTCATGGATCGTACGGTCAGCGCGCACGTTGAGCACCCACTCCTCGACATCCCAGTTGGCAAGTTCGGGATGTGGGTGTTCCTCATCTCGGAGATCATGTTCTTCACCGGCCTCATCGGCAGTTACGTGGTGCTGCGGCTGGGTAGCGTGGACTGGCTCCGACCGGGGAACATCCTCAACACGATGTTGCTAGGTCTGAATACGATCGTCCTTCTCAGTTCAAGTCTCACCATGGCGCTGGGCCTCAATGCGATTCAGCAGGGGAGGCAGAGAGCCCTGAAACGCAACCTCCTCCTCACGGCGCTGCTCGGCGTGACGTTTCTGGCCATCAAGGGCTACGACTACCTCCACATGTGGCACCGGGGTTTCACCATGTCCTCGAGCCTCTTTGGTTCCTGCTACTACCTGCTGACGGGGTTCCATGCGTTGCATGTGCTCTCCGGGGTGATCCTCTTGGGATATCTCTTCACTGCCGCTTCGCGTGGCATGTTCTCTGCCGCGAATTACGGGCGGATCGAATACAGCGGATTGTATTGGCACTTCGTTGACATCGTGTGGGTGATCCTGTTTGCGATCTTGTGTCTGGTCTGACGCAATGGCTGCGACCCATCCGACTGCTCGGACGTATGTGGCCATCTACGGCTGGCTGATCGGCCTCACGATCTTGGAGGTGAGAGTGGTGCTGGCCGGATGGCCGCAGGGAGCGATCGTCACGCTGCTGATTTCAACCGCCCTGGCCAAAGCCCTGCTGATCGCGCTCTACTTCATGCACCTGAAGTTCGACCGCCCTGTCGTGTGGCTGTTGCCGGGGATTCCAGTCGTGCTTGGCATCGTCTTCGTGCTGGCGCTGTTTCCCGACGTGGTGTGGCATTTGGCGCCGAGGATGTGAGATGTGCGCGCTGTGCCGACAAGCCCTCATTTCCGCCGGACAGGCAGGATTGATTCAGGGGTTCTATTGGAGCATCCTGCTGATGGCGGGGGTGCCGCTGGTGATTCTGGGTGTGGTCGGGCTCATGGCCTGGCGGCATTGGCGCCTGCGTCGTAGGAGACGCGGTGCCGTCACCGGGTGGTGATAGCAGGAGGAGAGGAAGAAGAGCAGGGGAGGAGGTGGGAGATGGGAACGACGCAGGTCGTGGGTGCGAGTCCCAAACAGATTGCAGCCGATCGGGACTGGGACGCGCGGTTGGCGAATTGGCGCGCCAGGAATCAATCACGGATCTCAAGCTTTCAAGGCGAGCCGGCGCTTGACAACACCCTCACGTCCATTCTCGAGGAGCTGCGGCGCGAGGGAATTGCCATTCGCCGGTTTGAAGACCTCTTCGGTGATGACCCGGCGTGGTGCGAGCGATTTTTCACGCAGGCCGACCGGATTTGCGATCAGGCGCGAAGGGATGGGTGGGGTCCGCCCCGTCCCAGGAAGGATTACAAGAAGATCATCAGCTCACTGACGCTGTCCATCGAGGATCCCTTTGTCCAGTTCTCGCTGGATCACCGCATCCTCGGCGTGGTGAATCAGTACCTGGGGATGCACGCCTGCTGCCGGGCGCTCCATCTGTGGTGGGATCGTCCCACCCCGGGCCCGGCCAAGGAGACGCAGCTGTGGCACAAGGATGGCGATGACGTCGTGAATGTGAAGGTGTTCGTGACGCTCCATGACGTCAATCCGCAGGGCGGCCCGTTCACCGATATTCCCAGGACCCATCCCTTCGGATCCCGTCGCCACCTGACGGCGAAGTATGTGTACGAGAACAGAAGCACTGACGCGCAGATGGAGAGGATCCTTCCGCGCTCTGAGTGGTTGGTCTGCACCGCGCCCGCCCGCACGGTGGTGTTCTGCGACACGTGCGGGTACCACAAAGGGGAGAAGCCAACGCGCCATGACCGGATGCTGTTCATGACGCAATACACCTCCGGGACGCCGAACTATCCACACGATCTTGTAGTGACCGAAACGGAGGAGAAGAAGTTGAGTCTCGCCCAGGCGCGGGCGATAGAGCCGTTGCCCATGCCCTTTCAAAAGGGTGTCGCATCCGCGTACTAACGCCGGGGTGTGACAAATCCGCCACGAAGCGAGAGTTGGATGATTAACGTGTCCCGTCTCTATAGCGGGTTGGCGTCACCGAGTGACGAGCTCCGGTATGGTCACCCCGCCTCCGGCGGCCTGCGCAAGCCCGTCATCGTCTGGACATTGACGCGGCGCTGCAACCTCCACTGCGTGCATTGCTACTCCGACTCGGAGGGCGGCGAGTATCCGGGGGAGCTGACGATGGAGCAAGCCAAGCGGATGCTGGAGGACCTCGCCGGCTTCGGCATCCCCGCCCTCCTGATGTCCGGCGGGGAGCCGCTCCTGCATCCCCGCTTCTTTGAGCTGGCGGCGTACGCCAAGCAGCGTGGGCTGCGGTTGACGCTCTCGACGAACGGGACGCTGATCGATCGTCCGGCCGCCGAGCGCATCAGGCAGACGGGGTTCAGCTACGTGGGGATTTCGTTCGACGGGCTGGGGGCCGTGAACGACCGGTTCAGGGGAAAGCTCGGGGCTTTTGACGCCGCCCTGCATGCCGTGCGTCACTTGAAAGCCGTCGGGCAAAAGGTCGGGTTGCGGTTCACCCTGACGCGGCGCAACTTCGAGGCGCTGCCGCAGATTATGGAGCTGGTGGAGCAGGAAGGCATCGACCGGGTCTGCTTCTACCATCTGGTCTATTCGGGGCGGGGCAGCCGGATGGCGCAGGATGATCTGACCCACAGCGAGACCCGTGCAGCGCTCGATCAAATCTGTGTGTGGGCAACGTCGCTCCACGCCCGCGGCCGGACCGTCGAGATCCTCACTGTCGATAACCACGTGGACGGCGTCTATCTGTACCTGAAGCTCCTGGCCCGGGACGCCCGGCGCGCGGAAGCCGCCCGGCAGCTCCTGGCCTGGAACGGGGGCGGGGCCAACTCCTCCGGCGTCGGCATCGCCAACGTTGACTCCTACGGTAACGTCCACCCGGATCAGTTCTGGCAGCGCTGCACGCTTGGGAACGTGCGCGTGCGGTCCTTCAGACAAATCTGGACGGACGCGTCGGAGCCGCTGCTCGCGGGCCTCCGCAACCGCTTGCCGCTGTTGAAAGGCCGCTGCGGGTCGTGCCGGTGGAAACCGTTGTGCGGAGGCTCGTTCCGCGTCCGGGCGCTTCAGGCGACCGGCGACCCGTGGGCGCCTGACCCGGCCTGCTACCTCACCAATGGGGAAATCGCACGGGACCCATGATGGGCGATCCCCTGATCATTCAAGGCGGGATGGGCGCTGGGGTGTCGGGCTGGCCGTTGGCCCGGGCGGTCTCTCGCCTG
>JACPXS010000141.1 GCA_016196415.1 Candidatus Omnitrophota bacterium | reverse complement strand
GTCGCGTCCACCATCAGGGTGGACGCGAAATGCCTGACGCGCTGGCGGCCGGCCGTCGCCGACCCCGCCGAGAGGCGGGGTGCCCGGCTCGGTCGCAGGCCCCGTGGCCCTAGTAGCGTGGAACGGGGTTTTCGACGGAGCACCACTACATGAAATTCGGCGTGGTCATCTTCCCAGGATCCAACTGCGACCAGGACTGCGTGCATGTCCTTCAGGACGTGTTGGATCAGCAGGTCGTGCCGCTGTGGCACCAGGAGACCTCGCTGAAGGGCTGCGATGCCGTCGTCCTGCCGGGCGGGTTCAGCTACGGCGACTACCTGCGCACCGGGGCCGTGGCGCGTTTCTCCCCGATCATGCGCGCGGTGGCGCGCTTCGCCCACGATGGCGGGCTCGTCATCGGCATCTGCAACGGCTTCCAGATCCTGCTCGAGGCGGGGCTGCTGCCGGGTGCGATGCTGCGCAACACGGGGCTGCGGTTTATCTGCCGGTTCGTGACGCTGCGCGTTGAGCGCACCGACAGCCCGTTTACGAACCAGTTTCAGCTGGGCCAGGTAGTCCGCATGCCCATTGCGCACAACGAAGGGCGGTACACCACCGATGAAAAAACCCGTCGCGCAATTCACACCCAGGTGCTCTTCCGATACTGCGATGAGGAGGGTCGCGTGACAGAGACCGCCAACCCGAACGGCTCCACCGACGGCATTGCCGGGTTCAGCAACGAGGCTGGCAACGTCATGGGCCTGATGCCGCACCCCGAGCGCGCCGCCGAGGAGGTCTTGGGCTCCGCTGACGGCCGGCTCATCTTCGTGTCCATGATGCAGGCCATGAGCGAGCAGCAAGGCTAGTCGTGCCGGCAACACCAGGCTGACGCGGGAACCGGATCACGCAGGAGGGGGGGATGACCACAAGCGGGCAGGCAGGCGCTGTTGATGCGCTATTGAAGGAGATGGTTGAGAAGAAGGCCTCCGATCTTCACCTGGCCGTCGGCAGCTCGCCCGCCTTTCGGGTGAATGGCGTCTTGGTGGCGGATGGCGCCGAGCCGCTCACATCGGCCTCGGTCCAGGAGATGCTCTACGAGATCCTGGACCGCGCGCAACAGGAGAAGCTCGAGCAAAGCCGAGAGCTGGACTTCTCCTACAGCCTGCCCGGCGTCTCGCGATTCCGGGGGAACGCATTGTGGCAGCGCGGAACTCTGGGCGCGGTGTTTCGGGCCATTCCGGAGCGCCCGCTGACACTGGATGAGTTGAAGCTGCCGGCCATGTTGAAAGAGTTCTGCACCAAGCCGCGCGGCTTGATTCTCGTGACCGGCCCGACCGGATCCGGGAAATCAACCACCTTGGCGGCCATGATCGAGCAGGTGAATGTGCACCACGCGGTCCACGTCGTGACGATCGAGGACCCGATCGAATTCCTGTACAAGAATAAAAAGGCCATCATCAGGCAGCGGGAGCTGGGCAGCGACACCCGCTCCTTCGCCGAGGCGCTGAAGCACGCGCTCCGGCAGGACCCCGATGTCATCCTGGTGGGGGAGATGCGGGATCTGGAGACGATCGCGCTGGCGGTGACGGCCGCAGAGACCGGCCACCTCGTGTTCGGCACGCTCCATACAACGGGGGCGGCGGCGACGGTGGATCGCGTCGTCGATGTGGTCCCGGCCGAGCGGCAGCAGCAGATTCGTGTCCAAGTGGCCGAGGTGCTTGAGGGGGTGCTCTCCCAAACCCTGATCCGGCGCAAGGATGGCAAGGGACGGGTGTGCGCCATGGAAATCATGGTGGGCACCACGGCGATCCGAAACCTTATCCGAGAAGGCAAGACCCATCAGATCCTGAGCGTGATCCAGTCCGGCGCCAAGGTAGGCATGGTGGCCCTCGACATGGCTCTCAAGGCGCTCGTCGCTGAAGGCCAGGTGGCGTTTGAGGATGCGCTGTCGAAATCGACGAACCCGGAGGACTTCAAGCGGCTCTGCGGTCAGACAGGGGCATCGGCCATCTAGCCCAGTTGGACCACTCGTCATGAGCGTTCGCCCGATGCCACCCCCCTCACAGCCGGCCACAGCCCCTGCAATGCTAAGGCGGGTGGCGAAATCCCATAACCTTACGGAGGCCGCCTATCGCGATATGGTGCAACTCCTGGGGCGCCAGCCGTCCCTCACCGAGGTGGGGATCTTCGGTGTCATGTACTCGGAGCACTGCTCCTATGGCAGCTCAAGACCGTACCTCACCCAGTTCCCGACGCGTGGCAAGCAGATTCTCATCGCGGCCGGAGAGGAGAACGCCGGATTGGTGGATGCGGGCGGCGGACTGGCCATCGCCTTTAAGGTGGAGAGCCACAATCACCCCTCGGCGGTGGAGCCGCACGCCGGCGCTGCCACCGGGGTGGGCGGGATCATTCGCGACATCTTCACGATGGGGGCGCGACCCATCGCCCTCCTGAATTCGCTGCGCTTCGGGCCGTTGCGTGATGCCCGCACGCGATTTTTGCTGGATGGCGTGGTACGAGGGATCGCCGATTACGGCAACGCCGTCGGTGTACCGACGGTGGGTGGGGAGATTGCCTTTGATGGCTGCTATCGGGAGAATCCGCTGGTGAACGTGATGTGCATCGGGGTGGTGCCGGCCGGTCGGATCGCCCGCGCGCGCGCGGCTGGGGTGGGCAACCCGGTCCTCTACGTCGGCTCCTCCACCGGGCGCGATGGGCTGGGTGGGGCGAGTTTCGCCTCGAGAGAGATTACCGAAGGCTCTGAAGCGGACCGGCCGGCGGTCCAGATCGGAGATCCGTTCGCCGAGAAGTGTTTGATCGAGGCGACGTTGGAAGCGCTGGCGACGGGCGACGTGGTGGGCATTCAGGATATGGGCGCGGCGGGGTTAACCTGCTCCACCTGTGAGATGCCGGTCCGCAGCGGCACCGGCATGGAGATCGAAATCATCCGCATCCCCCGACGGGAAGAGGGGATGACTCCGTATGACGTCATGCTGTCGGAGTCGCAGGAGCGCATGCTCTTGGTGGTGAAACGCGGCCGTCAGGCTCGAATGGCGCGCATCTTTGCCAAGTGGGGTTTGAACGCCGTTGAGATCGGCCGGGTGACAGGGGATGGGCGGTTGCGGGTCAAGGAGCGAGGCGCCGTCGTGGCGGAGATCCCGGTCCGTGCGCTGACCAAGGAGGCCCCCGTGCACCGACGGCCGACCAAGCGCCCGCGCTACCTCTCGAAGGCGCGCTCGCTTTCGTTGCGGGGCGTGCCGCAGCCGAAAGACCACGCCGCGGTTCTCGTGAAGCTGCTGAGCACTCCGACGATCGCGGACAAGTCGTCTGTGTACGAACAGTACGATCACATGGTGCAGACCAACACGGTGGTCTTGCCTGGCCGAGGGGATGCGGCGGTGGTGCGCCTCAAAGAAACCGGTCGGCTGCTTGCCGCCACGATTGACGGCAACGGGCGCTACTGCTACTTGGATCCCTATGAAGGCGGAAAGCTCTCGGTAGCCGAGGCCGCACGCAACCTCGTCTGCGTCGGGGCCACGCCCTTGGCGGTGACCGACTGCTTGAACTTCGGCAGCCCGGAGGATCCTGAAATCATGTGGCAGTTCAAGGAGTGCGTGCGGGGAATCGCCGAGGCGTGCCGGGCGTTTGGGACGCCGGTGACCGGCGGCAACGTCAGCTTCTACAACGAAGGCCCACGCGGCGCCATCGACCCGACGCCCGTCATTGGGATGATCGGCCTCATCGAAGGCGTTCAAGGTTCAAGGGTCAAGGTTCAAGGGAAGGGTCGCCGTCCCCTCGAACCTCGAACCTCGAACCTCGAACCTCTGACAGCGTTCTTCAAGAACGATGGTGATGCAATCGTCCTTTTCGGCGAGACCAAGGAGGAGCTGGGAGGCAGCGAGTACCTGGCGTGCTGCCATCGGCGTAAAGCGGGTTGTCCGCCGCGCGTGGACCTCGCGCAAGAGCGCGCGCTTCATCGGCTCATGATCGAGGCAAGCCGTCGCGAATTCATCAAATCGGCGCACGACTGCTCAGAAGGCGGCTTGGCCGTTGCGCTGGCGGAGTGCTGCATGATGGACGAACAACATCTCTTGGGCGCGACTGTTCAATTCCGCATGGCGCACGCCGCATGCCGCATCCGGACAGACGCGTTCCTGTTCGGGGAGTCGGCCGGTCGCATCGTCGTCACATGCGAGCGCTACCACCTCGAGCCGCTTGAACACCTGGCGCGCCGTTACGGGGTTGCGGCCGCACCGATTGGCCGCGTCGGCGGAAAGCACCTCGTGATCGGCTCCTGGATCGACGCGCCGGTGGACGAGCTGAACGCAGCTTGGCGATCGGGACTCCCAGGCGCCCTGTCCCCAGCTCCATCTGCGGAATTGAATAAAGTATGAAAGTATGATATTATTCATTTCAGGAGGTGCGGGCCGATGTTTCGACAGTTGAACGTGAAGCGGCAGCTGACGATCCCCGCGCGGCTCGCCAAGCGCTTTGGGGTGACGGGGAAAAGCTGGGTCGATATCTCCGAGCGACGCGGCGCGCTGGTGATCTCCCCGGTGAACATTGAAGCGGAGCAAGCGAAGTCCCTGGGCTTGAGCGACAAGGATTGGGACGCGTTTAACCGAAAAGTCCGAGCTGAGCTGAAGGCGGGCAAGGGAAAGGTTCACGCTGATGCGGCGTCATTCCTGAGCGACCTCAAGCGACGCATGAGGGCATGAGGGTTGTTGAGCTCCCGGGGTTCCAGCGGGGGGTTGCGAGGCTTCCTAAGCATCTCCAAGAGAAGACCTGGTATCAGCTCAGCGCCTTTCTTGAGCATATCGGCAGCCCAACAAAGCCGAAGTCGCTTCGCCTGAAGAAGCTCCAGCGCGGGAACTTCGAGATCAGCATCAACAGGGATCTCCGCATCCTCTTTCAGCTGCACGGTGACGCGCTCGTGTTGGTGCTCCTCGGCGATCACGAGGACGTTCGCCGGTACCTCCGTCACGCCTGACCATGGCTGAAGATGATCTGAAAGCCCTTCGAGTTCTCCGATGAGAGGACTTCGGCTCGCTATCTTTGGAGGTGTGGTTTGGATCTTTGCCGCGGCTTCTTTGGTGCTGGCAGGTAGGTATGAAGGTGCTAGTTGGAGCTTCATCGCTGCTAGTTGGAGCCTCATCGCTTTGGCCGGTAGCGCGCAGACAGCCATTGTCCTGGGACCATTATGTGCCGCTGCGTTCCTTAGGAAGAGATTAAGGTTCTCAATGGGAATGATGTTCGCAGGAGTCTATGCATTACTAGCCCTCGGCCTCCTCGTTCTAGGATTGTCAGGCCAGACGAGTGAACCACTGATCTGGGAAGGGATCGCCCCGCTGTATGTGGTGTTGTTTCCCCTGAACTATTTCATTCTGGGGGTATCTGATGGGCCCCTAGTAGCATGTGTTTCTACCATCGTTGCTGGAGGAGGGTTCTACTTCTTGCTTGGGACGGCATTTGAGAGATGGGTGCTTTTGCCCCGAGCCCCCAGCCAAGTAGCATGGACGATTCCGTAAAACACTCTTGCGGGCTGTTCGGCATCTACGGGCATCGTGACGCGGCCCGGCTGACCTACCTGGGACTCTATTCGCTCCAGCACCGGGGCGAGGAGGCGGCTGGCATCGTGACCTACGATGGCAAGATGATGCACACCCACAAAGGGATGGGGCTGGTGTCCGAGGTGTTCAACGAGCCAACGCTGCATGGGTTGCCGGGTCGGATGGCGCTTGGGCATACGCGCTACTCGACGACGGGATCGAGCACCTTGAAGAACTCGCAGCCGCTGGTGGTCACTTACGCGAAAGGCGCGCTCGCCGTCGCGCATAACGGGAACCTCGTCAACGCCTCCGAGCTGCGCCAGCAACTGGAAGCCAACGGCTCCATCTTCCAGACCACCGTGGATAGCGAGATCATCCTGCACCTCCTGGCGCGCGCCACGAACAAGCACTT
>JACPXS010000135.1 GCA_016196415.1 Candidatus Omnitrophota bacterium | reverse complement strand
TGGTGAAGGACGGCGAGATCATCATCGTCGATGAGTTCACCGGGCGGCTCATGCCGGGACGGCGCTGGAGCGACGGGCTCCATCAGGCCATCGAGGCCAAGGAGGGGGCGCGGATTCGGCAGGAGAATCAGACGCTGGCCACGGTGACCTTCCAGAACTACTTCCGGATGTACGAGAAGCTGGCCGGGATGACCGGGACCGCCTCCACCGAAGCCCAGGAGTTCAGCACGATCTACCGGCTCGATGTGGTGGCCACTCCGACCAACCGCCCCCTGATCCGCACCAGCTACCCGGATGTCGTCTACAAAACGGAGGAAGAGAAATTCATCGCCGTGGTGCAGGAAATCGTGGAACTGCACCGGGCCGGGCGGCCGGTGCTCATCGGAACGATTTCCATCGAGAAGTCCGAGCATCTCTCGCGGATGCTGAAAGACCCCACGCCGATCCTCGAGCGGTTGGGCGCGGTCTGCCGGCTCGCGCTCGAGGAGCTCAAGAAAGACTCGCTGGCGGATGACGTGCGCCGGGACGCAGAGCAGGCCCTGATGCGTCCCGCGGCCATGAGCGAGTCGCAGGTCGATGGGTTGCTCTCCCAGCTGCGGCAGCGGATCCCGAAGTCGGTGGTGGTCTACCGGTTCGAGGACATCCTGCGGCTCGTCAGGACGATGGCGACGATCCGGGCCGGCCTTCCGCATAACGTCCTCAACGCGAAGTACCATGAACAGGAAGCGCGCATTGTGGCCCAAGCGGGCCGCAAGGGCGCGGTGACGATCGCAACAAATATGGCGGGTCGGGGGACCGACATCCTCTTGGGCGGCAATCCGCAGGTGCTGGCCGACGACGCCATTCGCGAGGAAGAAGCCAAACGGCGCGAGGCGTTGCCGAAAGGCGCCGATGAGGAATCCGACGAGGGGGCGAGACTCAGCGACGTCGAGTGCCGTGCGGCGCTGGAGCGCTTCCAGGCGCTCTGCAGCCAGGAGCACGCGGAGGTCGTCGCGGCAGGCGGACTCCACGTCTTGGGGACGGAACGGCATGAGGCCCGCCGCATCGATAATCAGCTTCGCGGGCGCTCCGGCCGTCAGGGCGACCCGGGCTCTTCGCGCTTCTACCTCTCCTTGGCGGATGATCTCATGCGAATCTTTGGCTCGGATCGCATCGCTCGTCTCACCGAGTTGAAGTGGTTTCAATGGGAAGAGGGGCTTCCGATCGAGCATCCGATGGTGACCAAGGCGATCGAGACCGCCCAGCGGCGAGTTGAGGGCCAAAACTTCGATGCGCGCAAGCAGCTCCTTGAGTACGACAACACGATGAACCGCCAGCGCGAGGTGATCTACGAGCAGCGCCGTCGCATCCTCGAAGGGGTGGATCTCCAGGGGCTGGTGCGCGACATTATCGCCGAGGTTGCGGAGGGCCTCCTCGAAACGTTTGCTCCCAAGGAGCTTCGGCCTGACGCCTGGGATCTGGCGGGGGCGCGCGAGACGCTGGAGCGCCGGTTTGCCGTTTCGCTTGACGCGGAAACGCTCGCCGGGGACCGTGAAGCGATTCAGGAGCGCCTGACGGAGATCTTCGAGCGCGCCTATGAAGCGAAAGCCGCCGCGATCAGTGCCGAGGTGATGCGGCAGTTAGAACGCACCGTGCTACTCTCCGTCATCGATGGGAAATGGAAGGATCACCTCTATATGATGGATGCCTTGCGAGAGGGGATCCATCTGCGCGCCTACGGGCAACGCGATCCGCTGGTGGAGTATCAACGCGAGGCCTATCGGATGTTTCAGGACATGATCGAGACGATCAAGGCGGAGTCGCTGACGCTGCTGTTGCGCGTGCAGCCGATGGCTGAGGCCCGCCCGGTCAGCGTGTTCGCCACCACCCCGGTCAAAGAGCTTCACCCCGAGCTCTCTGAGACCGAACGGTTCGCTCCTCAACCGGTCGCCGAGCCGCTCCCAACGCCTCCGGATGCCGGCAATCCACTTGAGCGCAGCTCCGCGGCTGCCAGGCCGCAAGGCGTGCCCGTGCGGCACGCCGGAGAGAAGGTTGGACGGAACGATCCCTGCCCGTGCGGCAGCGGCAAAAAGTACAAGAAGTGCCATGGCCAATAACGGCGGACCGGATGGGAGAAAACATAGAAGCGTCCCCAATGGTCATGGCGGAGAGGGAGGTGAGTGATGGGGCAGGCAGCAACTCCTGAAGGGAAAGAACGCCGCGGGTTCCGGCGCGTCCAGTTGACATTGCCGGTGCGGTTCCGGGCCGAGGATCGCTCGGATGGCTGGTTCACCGGATCGACTCGCGATGTGAGCGCGCTAGGGATGCTGGTGGCCACGCAGGTGTGCGTCGATGTGGCCACGCCGCTCAGCCTGCTCTTTACCGTGCCGAGCGAGCAGGAGCCGCGCCAGCTACGCGCCCTGGTGACTCGGGTGGAGTTGGGTGAAGCCAAGGGCAGCTATCTCCTCGGCGTGAAATTCGTCGATCTCGATGAGGCGGCGCGCAAACATATCGCTGCGGCCTTGCAGGAAACCGACATCATGGGGCTGCTGCGGCTGGCCGTCGAGACCCACGCCTCCGATGTGCACCTATCCACCAACCATCCCCCCCTGGTCCGCGTGGCGGGGCGGCTGGGGCCGCTGCGCAATCGCCCAATTGCGCCGCTGGACCTGAAGCACATGATTTACTCCCTGATGGATGAGCGCCAGCGGGGGGCGTTTGAGCGGGACCTGGAGCTGAACTTCTCGCTCTCCATCGAGCCGACGATTCGCTACCGCGTGAACGTCCACAGCCAGCGGGGCAACGTCGAGGCGGCTTTCCGGCGCATCGAGCCGGCCATCCGCAGCACGGCCGAGCTGCACCTGCCTCCCATCATTGAACGGTTTTCCGAGCTTCAGGATGGCCTGATCCTCGTCACCGGCCCGACGGGCGCCGGCAAGACCACCACGGTCAGCGCGATGGTGGACTACATCAACGCGACCCGGGCCGCGGTCGTGATCACTCTGGAACTCCCGATTGAGTACGTGTACGCCTACAAGCGAAGCGTCATCAAGCAGCGCGAGGTGGGGATCGACACGCACTCCTTCCCGATCGCATTGCGGGAAGCCATGCGGCAGGATCCCGATGTGATCGTCGTGGGGGAGGTTCGGGATGAGGAGACGATGAAGACCGCCCTCGATGCATCGGAGACCGGCCACTTGGTCCTGGCGACGTTCCCCGCAGCCAGCTGCACTGATTCGATCCTGCGGGTCATCCATTTCTTTCCAAAAGATCGCCAGCAGGAAACCCAGCTGCAACTGGCCAATTCGCTGCGCGCCGTCATCAGCCAGCGGCTGCTGCCTCGCGCGGACGCCGTGGGCGTCATTCCGGCCACCGAGATCTTGGTGAACACGATGGCGGTCGCGAACCTCATTCGCAGCGGCACCATCGAGCAGATTCCCTCGGTCATTCAAACAAGCCTGAAGCAAGGGATGTACAATTTGGACAGCTCACTGGAGCGCCTCTACCGCTCAGGCCTGATTTCCCTGGAGACCGTCAAGCAGCACAGCGAGAACCTCGATGAGCTCATGCGGCGCTTTGAGGGGACTGAGACGCCCTCCAAGCCCCCCGCGTGAGCGGATGCTCAACACCGCTCCCTGCGCGAGGTTGGCACCTTCCGTCCTCCTGCGAGACGCGTGAGGTGTTCGCCGACGTCGCCATGGCCGCACCACGCTGCGCCTTCCGAAGATCCCGGCCCATCGCCGGAGCGCTGACCAGCGCGCTCCTGCTGATCCTCGCCTTCCCAAATTTCGGTCAGCCCTGGTGCGCGTGGATGGCGCTGGTGCCTTGGTTGCACCTTGTGCGTGCCTGCACGCCTGGCGCCGCCTTCCGATGGTCGTACGGCATCGGGTTGATTTTTTTCCTCGTTTCCTTGTGGTGGCTTATCCACGTCACCGTGGTCGGGTGGCTCGTGCTCTGCGCGTACCTGGCGCTCTTCTTCGGCCTGTTTGGTCTGTTCGCCTCCCGGCTCATCCCCTGTCATCTGTCCCCTGTCATCTGTCCCCTGTTCCTTCCTTCAGCATGGGTGGCATTGGAGTACGCCCGCAGTCATCTCCTCTCCGGTTTTGGCTGGAACCTCCTCGCCTACTCGCAGACGTCGTGGACGCCGCTCATCCAGCTCGCCGATCTCACAGGCGCCTGGGGCGTCTCCTTTCTCATCGTCCTGGGAAACGTCGCGCTTGCGCAGTGGTGTGATTCGACGCACGCAAGGCGCGAGCGCCTGCTCGGAGTGCTCGTGGTGACGGGATGCCTTGGCGCGGCGTTAGGCTACGGCGCCTGGCGCATTCCCAGGGTCATGGGCACCCAGACGACCCGCGTGGCGGTGGTTCAAGGCAACATCCCCCAGGAGGAGAAGTGGGACGAAGCCTACCGCGAATCGATCCTTCAACGCTACGACGTGTTGACTCATGAAGCGGCGAAGACCCATCCGCAGCTCATCGTCTGGCCGGAAACCGCCGTGCCGGGGTATGTGGGGCTGGAGGAGTCGGTGACGCGCCGCGTCGAGACCCTGGCGCGCGCGCTCGGAATCCCCATGCTCGTCGGCTCGCCCATCGGCCGTCTCTCAGCCGGCGCCACCTGGCAGATGACCAACAGCGCAGCCCTCCTCGATTCGGGCGGGTTGAGCACGCAGCGATACGACAAGTTGCGCCTGGTCCCGTTCGGGGAGTTCATCCCAGGAGAACGCTGGTGTCCCTGGCTCAGGAGCCTGCTGCCGCCGATCGGAGACTTCGTCCCAGGCGCGGAGCACACGGTGTTCCGGTTACCAGTTTCGAGTTCCGAGTTTCGAGTTGCGGGTTCTGACTCGAACTCGCCACTCGCGTTCAGCGTGCTGATTTGTTTCGAGGACATCTTCCCGGAGCTGGCGCGCCGGTTCGTGCTCGATGGAGCGCGTTTCCTCCTGGTGATCACCAACGACGCCTGGTTCGGTCCGACCGCCGCGGCCTACCAGCATGTGCAGGCCTCGACCTTTCGGGCGATCGAGCTGCGCGTGCCGATCGCGCGGGCCGCCAATACCGGATGGTCTGGGTGCATTGATCCTGCCGGGCGGTGGAACGATTGGGTGCATGATGTGCAAGGGGCGGAGCTCTTTGTTGCTGGGACCCGCACCTGCGAGCTGCCATGGGGAACGGCACGAACGCTCTATCTGCAGTGGGGCGATTGGTTCGCCATCCTGTGCCTGGCCATCACGGTTGGCTGGGGCGTCCTCAGCATGGTCAAGCGCCGTCGGACGTGACCCACCGCGTTACACCCCGTTGGATAGCGGGAAATCGATCCTCTCGTTAACCAATGATCAATCAGAGAGTTACGAAAATTGACACCCCTCACAGGGTGCCGTATAATCACCACTGGCTCTTCTCGCGTGGAAAAGAGGTGGAGAAGCCGATTCACCGCTCCACGCGCTCGCCTTAAGCGATTCGCTGCACCAGCCAGCGGCGCGCAGCGACCCCTTCACAGCACACACAGGACAGACGGAGCGATCGGTGGGGCAGGACGAACACGCAGGGACCCGCCGCGAGAAGCTGGAGGCCCTTCGCCGGCAGCGAATTGATCCCTATGGAGGGCGGTTTCCAAAGGCGGAGCCGATTCAGTCGCTTGTGGCGCGCTTCGTCGAGGGCCAAACGGTGGCAACGGCCGGCCGCCTCGTCGCCAAGCGGGGTCATGGGGGCTTGACGTTCGCGGATCTGCGGGACGCCAGCGGGAAAATCCAGATTTGCGTCAAGCAAGAAGGGGTCGGTGAGCCAGCCTATCAGGGTTTTGACCAACTCGATCTGGGAGATCTCCTCGGGGTTTCAGGAACGCTCTTTCGCACGAGAACCGGCGAGGTCACCATTCAGGTGGAGGCGTTCACGCTCCTCGCCAAAGCCTTGCGGCCTCTTCCAGAGAAGTGGCATGGGCTGAAGGATGTCGAGATCCGCTACCGGCAGCGGTATCTCGATCTCATTGCCAATGACTCGGTGCGCCGGGTATTCATTCAACGAAGCCGCCTGGTCAGCAGTCTTCGCCGGACCCTGGAGCAGCAAGGGTTTCTCGAAGTCGAAACCCCGATGATGCACGCCATCCCGGGAGGGGCGGCCGGCGAGCCCTTCGTGACGCATCACCGGGCGTTGGATGCGGATCTCTATCTCCGGTTGGCGCCGGAGCTCTACCTCAAGAAACTGCTCGTCGGCGGATTCGAGCGCGTGTACGAGCTCAACCGCTCCTTCCGCAACGAAGGCCTCTCCGCGCGGCACAACCCGGAGTTCACCATGCTCGAGGCGTACGCCGCCTACCAAGACTGTTCCTTTATGATGGAATTAGTCGAAACGCTGATGTGCGAGGCCGCCCAAGCGCTCCTCGGCGCGCTTCGCTTCACCTACCAGGGGCAGCCGATTGATCTCACCCCGCCGTGGGAGCGCGTCTCCTTCGCCCAGGCGATGGAAGCGATCGGCCTGACTCCCCGCTCATCGCTTGAGGAGATCCAAACCGTCCTCACGCGCAACGGGATGCGGGTGCAGGGGCTCTCCCGCTCACAGCTCGTCCGGTTGGTCGAGCAGCTCTTTGAACCCCGCACGAAGACCAAGCCGCTCTTCGTCGTGGACTATTGGACCGAGCTCTCCCCGCTGGCCAAGAGCAAGCCGGACAACCCGCTCCTCACCGAGCGCTTTGAGCTGTTCATCGGCGGGATGGAAGTCGCCAACGCCTACTCGGAGCTGAACGATCCGATTGAACAGCGCCGACGGTTTGAAACCCAACTGCAAGACGCTCTAGGCTCTAGGCTCAAGGCTCAAGGGAAAGATAAAGGCCTACAGCCTCGAGCCTCGAGCCTCGAGCGAACAATTGATGAGAGCTTTATCGAGGCGCTCGAATACGGGATGCCCCCCGCGGGGGGACTCGGGATCGGCGTGGACAGGCTGGCGATGCTGTTGCTCGATCAGCCGTCGATCAAAGACGTGATTTTGTTCCCGCTGCTCAAGCCGCAGGAGAGGCGCGATGAAGAAAATCTGGGTGCATAAGGCGCGGTCCTTTGAAGAAGCGGAACGGTTTGAGCGGCGGTATTATCAGGCGATGTCCGCCACGGAGCGTGTAGAGACCGTCGATTGGCTGAGGCAGGTCGCCCGCAAACTCCAGAAACGACATGGCGGAACGCCGTATGTATCACTGGCGCAAGATGGCGCTGGAACTGCTGAGGAAGCTGAATGGATATGAGTAACTCATTCAGCGTGAGCAAGAAATAGTAATGTGGCACCGGAATTCCGCTCTTTTTTGCAGCCGCCTTCACGGGGACGTATAGCCACGTGTTCTTGGACAGCATGATGCACGACGATTTGCTTCCATTTCTTCCCTGGGATCGCTCGAATGGTTTGCTGAATATCATCAGCTACGGGCAGTTGCATGTATTCTGTTTTCTGGCTGGGCTTGCTGGGATAGTCATCTTCTGGATTACGAAAAGTAAGCATCTCTGATGAGTAAGAGAATTTGGTTGCAAACCTCCGGCTGGCCGTTATTCCTAGAACATAGAACTTTCTGAGGCAGGTGGGGCAGAGGTGACGCGGGCACCCTGCCGGTCTTTAAGGCGCTGGCGGAGTAAGGTAGAGGGTTTTTTCAGAGATGGCACACTCATTCAGGCACTCAGCCGGTTTTGGTAAGCGCATGGAATACTGGATCATCGGCCAGATGCTGAAAGAGGGGCTTGATGTTTACGTTCCGTTGGTTGACGATGATGCTATTGATGCGGTGATACGCAGGAAAGATGGTTCATTTGCGTCGGTGCAGATCAAGGCCAGATCGAAGGATGTTATTGAGGGGGATGCGGCGCTTTTCGCTGCAATGACACATGAAAACCGTCCAAACTACTGGTTCTTGTTTTACTCCGAGCGGATGCAGATGACGTGGATTATGTCATCAGTAGAGTTTCTCAAGGAGTGTTTTCAAAATAAGAAGGGCAAGAACAAAGGGAAGCGCAGTATTTGGTTTAATGGCACTCGGACTGATAAAGCTACGGGCAAGAAAATCGAATACTGCAGACCTCAATTTGAGAAATATCTGGCTCACGATTATTCGAGATTTAAGTCAGCTGTTAAGGAAAAGAGGGGACGGTTCTGATGACCCCCCCCCGACTTCTAAGATGAATAAATCCATCTTCCTCCAAACCTACGGCTGTCCATAGTGGTGCAATACCTGGACTCCCCGAACAAGCTCAAATGAACGCTGCCCACGACGCCAACCAAGTGCTGGAAGCTCTCGCGGAGGGGTTCCGGGTGGTGCTCGCCGAGACGTAACCGCATCGTACAAGAAATGGGACAACTACCCAATGGAAGGAATTCCGGAAGACCGGAGGTGGTCCAAGGAAGAACACCCCGGATTTTCCAATACTATGGTATAGTAGGAAATACGATGTATGCCATATTAATGAAAATTGATGACATATCTGGACCCCACTCTCAAGCATCGCATTGAATCGAAGCTGGCCGAACTGAACAGCCTCAGACCGCTTCCTCCATCGGCGGTCAAAAAACTTCGCCAGCAGTTCGAGATCGAGATGACCTATCACTCAAACGCGATCGAGGGGAACAGCCTGACGTTGAAAGAGACCTACCTTGTCATCAGCGAGGGCATGACGGTCAAGAATAAGCCCTTAAAAGATCATCTCGAGGCCAAGGACCACTATGAGGCTCTGGAATTTGTTATGGATCTTGTCGAACACAAAAAGCCCCAGACTCTTTCGGAACAGCTCATCCGGACCCTTCATCAAATCGTCGTGAGAGAGACCGAGAAGGAATGGGCGGGTCGTTATCGGAACAGCAATGTCATGATCACCGGGGCCAGTCATCGGCCTCCCGAAGCAATGGGAGTCCCTGAGAAGAT
>JACPXS010000131.1 GCA_016196415.1 Candidatus Omnitrophota bacterium | reverse complement strand
GGTATCGCGCCGTGCCTAGAGCCTTGAACCTCGAACCTTGAACCAGAGCGCCAAAAGTCTTTTTGATAGGCGCTCTAAGGCAGCGGATTTTCGCGCTTGCCTTGCCGGGTGCGGCCTCGTATAATACGCCACGTTACGATGTCCCGCTCGACCACCCACCCAACCCCGCAACGCCACACCCTGGCCGCGCCGCTGCTGGATCAGGTCGCTGTCATCACCGGGGGGGCGCGGGGCATCGGCCGGGAGATCGCGATCGTCTTTGCGAACGCGGGAGCCGATGTGGCGCTCTTTGACGTGAACGCCGAGCTGCTGGAGCAATCCGCCGGCGAGTTGCGGGGGTTGGGCCGGCGCGCGGAGGGGTTCGCGGTGGATGTCACCGACGGAAAACAGGTCGAAGAGGGCGTGGCGAAAGTGCTTGACAAGCTTGGCAGAATCGATATACTCATCAACAACGCAGGCATCACGAAAGACGGTTTGCTCGTCCGGATGGACGATGCGCAGTGGGACCGGGTGCTGAATATCAACCTGCGGGGCACCTTCCTCTGCACCCGGGCTGTCGCCAAGCACATGCTGAAGCAGCGGCGCGGCCGCATCGTCAGCATCGCCTCCATCGTCGGCCTCATTGGCAACCCCTGGCAGGCGAACTACGCGGCCTCCAAAGCCGGCATCATCGGAATGACCAAGGCGGTGGCGAAAGAGTTGGCCGCCCGCGGGATTACCTGTAACGCCATCGCGCCGGGGTTTATCAAGACCGAGATGACCGATGCGCTCCCCGAAGATGCCAAGCAGCGCCTTATGGCGGCGATTCCCATGGGGGCGCTTGGCGAGCCGCGGGATGTTGCGCAGGCCGCGTTATTTTTAGTCAGCGAGGCCGCCCGGTACATCACAGGCCACGTGCTTGTGGTGGACGGCGGCCTGGCCATGTAGCGACAACAAGGAGGATTGTATGGCAGAGGCTGTCGCGGATCGGGTACGGGCGATCATCGCCGAGCAGCTTGGGGTCAAGCTGGAAGAGGTGACGGACACCGCGTCGTTCATCGAAGACCTCGGCGCCGACTCGCTCGACACCGTTGAGCTCGTCATGGCCCTGGAAGAAGAGTTCGGCATCGAGATTCCCGACGAGGACGCCGAAAAAATGGTTTCCGTCGGGGACGCCATCAAATACATTGAGTCAAAGACCGCCAGCGCGAAATAGCCCTGCCGCACAACTTGCCCTGGATCACAGGACGTCCCGCCCATGGCGGGACGTTCGTGTTTTAAAGAGGGTGCCCGGCAGAGCACAGGCTCTGCCACCCGCCTGAGATTAGAAGGAAGGATGCCATGAAACGGGTCGTCGTGACAGGATTAGGAGCGGTGACGCCGGTGGGCAATGACGTCCCGACCATGTGGCGGGCCCTGCTCGCTGGACACAGCGGGGCCGGCATGATCACCTGCTTCGATGCCGGCGCGTTTCACTCGCAGATCGCCGCCGAAGTGAAAGGGTTTGATCCGGCCCAGTACCTAACCCCCAAGGAACTCAAGCGGACGGAGCGGTTTGTCCAATTCGCCATCGCCGCCGCGAAACAAGCGGTGGCGGATGCCGGCATCCGGATGGAGCAGGAAGACCCCTTCCGGTGCGGCGCGGTCATCGGCTCGGGCATGGGCAGCATGCATCTCATCGAAACCCAACACAGCGTGCTGCTCTCGAAAGGGCCCAAGAAGCTGACCCCGTTCATGATCCCGATGCTGATCTGCAACATGGCCCCGGGCCATGTGGCGATGGATCTGGGATTGAAAGGGCCGAATTTCTGCACGACCACCGCCTGCGCCTCAGGCGCGCACGGCGTAGGGGAGGCGTTTCGCATCATCCAACGCGGCGGGGCCGACGTGATGCTGGGCGGCGGCACGGAAAGCTGCATCACGCCGATGGCGGTGGGGGGGTTCTGCGCGCTCATGGCGTTATCTCGACGCAACGACGAGCCGACTCGCGCAAGCCGCCCCTTCGACAAGGAGCGGGACGGGTTCGTGATCGGCGAGGGGGCCGGGGTGCTGGTGCTGGAAGAGCTGGAGCACGCAACGCGGCGCGGCGCCAAGCTGTACGCGGAGATGATCGGCTACGGGGCGACGGCGGACGCGTTCCACATGACGGCTCCGGATCCGGAGGGGACGGGCGCCGCCAAGGCGATGGAGCTGGCGCTTGAGGACGCGCGCCTGCGGCCCGACCAACTGAGTTACATCAACGCGCACGGGACCTCGACGGAGCTCAATGACAAGGTCGAGACCCTCGCGATCAAAAAGACGCTGAAGGACGCGGCGAAACGGGTGGCGGTGTCCTCGACCAAGTCGATGACCGGCCATCTGATCGGGGCGGCCGGCGGGGTGGAGGCCATCATTTCGGTGCTGGCGCTGGCGCATGACCTGATCCCCCCGACGATCAACTACCAGCATCCGGATCCCGACTGCGATCTTGACTACGTCCCCAATCAGGCGCGCAAGGCCCGCGTCGAAGTCGTCCTCTCCAACTCCCTCGGGTTCGGCGGCCACAACGCCACCATCATCTTTAAGAAGTTCTCCGGCTGACGTCGCGTCTCTCGCGAGATGGTGCTGGCGTAGGAGGGGGTCCGGCTCGGTCGGCCCTCCGCCTGCGGCGGGTGGCACTCCTGTCGCGTCCACCATCAGGGTGGACGCGAAATGCCGGACGCGCTGGCGGTCGGCCGTCGCCGACCCGCTTCGCGGGTCCCCCGGCTCGGTCGGCCCTCCGCCTGCGGCGGGTGGCACTCCCGTCGCCGACCCGCTTCGCGGGTCCCCCGGCTCGGTCGCAGGCCCTGCCAAATTAGGACCGACGCGGTCGGCGGCTTGTATTTTCGCGCGCGATCAGGCACACTTGCGCTGGGGTTGACAGCCTCGGATCTCATGAAGCCGGATCGCGCTGAGCGGACGTCGCGCGCGATCAGCGGCTTTCATGGTGGAGCGCCGGGCTACCGCGATCGAGCGGTAGGCCGGATTTTTTTGTGCCGTGGGCTCTTTCCGACGGTGAAGGGAATGTGGTATCCTGTGGAGGAGCGTGATGCGTCGCTCACCGGCGCATCCGGCCGCAAGGAGGAGGGTGCGATGAAGAGGATGCTCATCGTGGATGATGAATTGAAGATTTGCGAGCTGCTCTCGCGCTTCTTCGCCTTGCGGGGGTTTCAGACGATGACGGCGCACTCAGGACGCGAGGCGATGGACCAGTTGGATGGCGGCAGTCCGGACTACCTCCTGCTTGATGTCCGCATGCCGGACATCTCAGGCCTGGAGGTGCTCAGGCACGCCAAAGCCCGCTATCCCCAACTGAAGGTCGTCATGGTTTCAGCCCTGGGCGATGCCGAGACGATCGAGGAAGCCTTTCGCTGCGGAGCCTCGGACTACATCATGAAGCCGTTGATGCTGACCGACCAGGCGTGGGCCCGAGCCTTTTTCGCGCCATCCTGATGCGCGCGACCAAGGTGCTCCTCGGCGAGATCTTGGTTCAGCGCGGCCTCATCACGCAGGAGCAATTGGAGGAGGCGCTGGCGCTTCAGCGCAACGATCCGCGCTATCTCGGCCAATTGCTCGTGCAGCGGGGGTGGCTCAATGAAGAGACGCTGCTTCCCGTGGTCGCCGAGCAGGTCGGGATACCGTACCTCTCGTTGCGCGGGATCGACGTGCCGCCCGACGTGTTGAGCAAAGTCCCTCCGAAATTCGCCAGCCACTACCGCCTCATGCCGATTGCCGTCAGGGACGGGGTGCTGCACATCGCCATCGCCGATCCGTTCGACGTCCAGACGCTTGATGAGTTGACGCTGTTGCTCCGCTGCGAGATCCAGCCGATGCTCGCCAACAGCCGCGAGATTCAGGAGGCCATCCAGCGCCACTACGGCGTCGGGGCCTCGGCGGTCGAGCGGCTCCTCGATACCGGCGTGCATGACACGCCCGCCGCGAGCGTCACCGAGGATTTAACCGCGAAGGCGGATGACGCGTCGGTGATTTCCTTCGTCAATCAGCTCATCCTCTCCGCGGCGCGCGAGCGGGCCACCGACATCCACATCGAGCCCTTCGGGCAGACCCTGCGCATCCGCCAGCGGATCGACGGGGTCATGTATGAGATGCCCCTGCCCCAGGATCTGGTCAAGCTCCACCAGGCGATCGTCTCGCGCATCAAGGTGATGGCGCAATTGGACATCGCCGAGCGCCGCCTGCCGCAGGATGGGCGGATCAAGGTCGGGCTGGATGGGCAGGAGTTGGATTTGCGGATCTCGGTGTTGCCCTCCAGCTTCGGGGAATCGGTCGAGATCCGGTTGCTGTCGTCCCAGATGCTCTTTAGCCTTGAGCAGCTGGGATTGGCCGGCGATCAGTTGGCGCTGCTGACTCAGCTCATCCAGAAGCCTCACGGGATCATGTTCGTGACCGGCCCGACCGGGTCCGGAAAGACCACCACGCTCTATGCCTGCCTCTCACAGCTCAACGCGCCGAGCGTCAAGATCCTCACGATCGAAGACCCGATTGAATACCAGCTCACCGGCATCACCCAATTGCAGGTCCATCCCAAGATCGGCTTTTCATTCGCGCAGGGGCTGCGTTCGATGCTGCGGCACGATCCGGACATCATGATGGTCGGCGAGGTGCGCGATCCCGAAACCGCGGAGATCACCATCCGCAGCGCGCTGACCGGACATCTGGTGTTTTCCACCCTCCATACCAACGACGCGGCCGGCGGCGTGACACGGCTGCTGGACATGGGCATCGAACCGTATCTTGTGGCGTCCTCGGTGCTGTGCTTTATCGCGCAGCGGCTTGTGCGCCTCATCTGCGCGACCTGCAAAGAGCAGGTGTCCGAGAGCCGTCAAGGCTCCCCGGCCTCGTTCTTTCGCAGGAAGGGCTGCGAGGCCTGCCGGTTCACCGGCTACAAGGGCCGGACCGCCATCTACGAGATCCTGCCGGTCGGCGAGACGATCAAGGAGATGCTCCTCCAGCAGGCCCCCTCCGAT
>JACPXS010000143.1 GCA_016196415.1 Candidatus Omnitrophota bacterium | reverse complement strand
CGGCGAGCGGAAGCACTGCACCCCGCCGCTCGGGATGGCGTATTTGGCCTCGAACCTCCTCAAACACGACTTCGAGGTGGAGATCCTGGATATCCTGGCGGAGGGCTACCATCAGGAGCAGTTCACCGATCCGTTCATCATCTATGGCTTGACCCTCGAGCAGACGATGGAACGGGTTCGGAAGGCCCAGCCGGATCTCATTGGGGTGAGCTGTTTGTTTTCCAATCGAGCCAAGGAGAGTTTTGAGCTCATCCGGGCGATCAAAGCCGAGTTTCCGGATCTGCCCATCGTCATGGGGGGGCAGCATCCCTCGGGGCTGCCGCTTGAGGTGATGAAAAATTCCGACGTGGACTTCGTCATGATCGGTGAAGCGGATCTCTCCTTCGTGCAGCTCCTGTACAGCATGAATGGCGCCTTCCCGCTCGAGGAGGTGCCGGGGCTGTACTACAAGCAAGACGGCCAGATCAAGAATACCCTCTCCGGCCGCAAGCCCGCGGTGACGGGTGAGGGATGGGACTACTTCTATCTCAAGGACTTCGGAAATCCGAGGGAGATTGGTGAGTTGGCGTATCCGGCCTGGGATCTGTTTCCGATGGAGGCCTACTGGAATTCCGAGGTTCGGATCGGCGGCGGGGACATCGTCAGGGAGAAGTTTGCCGTGATGGTGAGCACCCGGGGCTGTCCCCACGTCTGTGACTTCTGCACCTCTCCCCTGATGGGGGGCTTTAAGGGCTACCGGATGAGAACGAACGAAGACGTGGTCAAAGAGATCCGCTGGCTCGTTGAGACGTACGGCGTGGGAGAGGTCCAATTTCTCGATGACAACTTTTTTGTGAGCAAACCCCGCGTGAAACGGCTGCTCAAGGTGCTGGCGGAGGAATTCCCTGAGACGGTCTTCAGCGTGCCGGCCGGCACGGAGGTCAATGCGCTGGATTTCGAAGTGATTGACCTGATGGCCAAGGCCAATATCCACAAAGTGAGCCTGGCGGTCGAAGCCGGCGATCAAGAGGTGCAGAACGCCCGGGTGGACAAGAAAGTCAATGTGGGTCGGGTTCCGGAGATCGTGGAGTACATCCGCAGCAAAGGGATGGAAACCCGCGCCCTGTTCATGATCGGGTTTCCCGATGAGACGCGCCAGCAGATTCAGCGAACGGTCGATCTGGCCTTAAGCCTGCCTGTCGATGATTTCTACATCTCCATCTGCACACCCTTGCCAGGCACACCGCTCTACGACGAGTGTGTCCGGCGAGGGCTCTTGTACGAGGATTTCGACGTCAACGACCTGCGGTATTCCATCGCCAACATCAAGCTGCCGGATGTGAGTCGGGAGGAACTGGAGGAGATCCGCCGCAACGTCTGGCTGCACTACAAGCAGAACCAGACCTCACGGCACCAGTACACGGCCATCAAGCGGCCGTTCAAGGAGTTCAAGACGACGACCGCCTATGAATACGCGGGGTTCAAGGAGCCGCCGAAGACCTTCCGTGAAAGCCCTTCAAGTTCTGCGGTCACGGAGAAGGCCTGAGGGGACGAGCATGGTGGTGAAGCAGCGGCTCGTGAGCATGGGGGGCTATGGGTGGGCGCTCATCGCGCCTGTCTGGTGGCTGGCGCGCTTGCTGGCGGGCTCCCGGCTCTTGCGGAGGGCTGACGTGGTCGTCGTGGCGTCCAGGATCGGGTTCGCCCACGTGGTGGCCGCGGCGGACATCACGCGTCGGATGTTCCGCGGCCGCCGCTGCGTGCTCGTCGTGCTGTCGGAGCACGAGCGCCACAACCGCAAGATCGCACGCCTCTGGCCTGATGTGACGCTGCTCTTCCTGCCGGTCAATCCGGCTCTGGCGATCGGCCGTCGTTCATGGGCTATCCCCTATCTCGACTGGTTTCGACCGGTGGCGCACGAGCTCGTCCAACGAATCGTTCGAAGGATGGTGCGTCCTGACGCCATGGTTCTCTCGCAGGTGGAGCTCTATGCCATGGTCCCAATTCCCGGTCCTCTGCCACCGGCTCTGAGTGACCTGCCTGTGCAGCATCGGTGGTGTGCGGGGTATGTCCGGCTTCAGGAGGAGGTCGCTGCGCCGCGGGTCCAGGTGCCGACGAAATGGCGTCGGCTGATCGAGGAACGCCTCCGAGGCCTCACCCCTCCAGGCACCGCGACGGCAGCCGTGCGACGTTGCGGCCTCTACCTGCGGCAGGTGGCGGCCGACTCCAACGATCTGACCAGTGTGCGTCGGGATGGCTCCCCATTTGAGGACTATGTGCCGGCGATTCGGCTCCTGGCGCGCGCGGGCTTCCAGGTGCTGCTGGTGGGTGAGGTCGCCCTCGATCGCCGGTGGCATGAGGAGTTTCGCGGCATGCTGGTTGATGCCCGCCGCCTGGGGGTCGATCCGGCCTGGTTCGACCTGTACGCCGGGACGGAGGTGGATCTGTTTATCGGGGAAAACGGCGGGGGCTCGTGGCTTCCTGGACTGAACGGCATCCCCCGGTTGCTGCTGAACGTCTTTCCCTACTATCCGCGTCCCTGTTACCTGGGGATGGCGCATACATGGCTCTACTATAAGACCGTCCGAGACGCCTCAGGCCAGCCCGTCAGCCATGAGCGGCTCTGTGCCGAGCATGCGTACGATTATGGGGTGTCCGGCATGACGCTGCACAACAATTCGGCGCAGGAGATTGCCGAGGCGGTGGAGGAGTTTCTCCAGCACGCCTCCGCCGAAGGATCGTCGTCTCTCGAGGCCTGGATCGACGACAATTCGGCGAAGCTCTCACCAGTCTGGGTCAGGCGTGACCGCGGTGCCGAGGGCCAGGGAAGCTGGCCTTCGGCGGTCGCAAGCGCCCGTTGATGGCCACCACGACCGCGATGGCTGGTGGGCGAGCCGGGTTTGCCAGGCGGCATCTCGAGGAGGTCGGACGGACCTTGCGGCGGCTCTCAGTCCGAGAGCTCGCACGAGTCCTCGAGATCCTGGAAGGCGCGTACCGACAGCGGCGGCAGGTCTTCATCGCGGGAAACGGCGGCAGCGCCGCCACCGCCTCGCACATGGCCAACGACCTGGTGAAGACCATCGGAGCAGGGTTTCGCGCCATCGCCTTGACGGATAACGTGCCCCTCATCACCGCCTGGGCCAACGACGTCGGGTATGAGGAAATCTTCGCCGGTCAGTTGCGGGTCCTGGCCCACCCCGGCGACGTGCTCATCCTCATTTCGGGAAGTGGCAACTCGGCCAACCTCCTCCGAGCCGCCGAAGCGGCGAAAGCGATGGAGCTGGTCGTCATTGGCTTCCTGGGCCGGGACGGCGGTCGGCTGAAAGGCCTGGTGGATGCCGCGGTCGTCGTCCCGGGCCGGGAGTACGGGCCCATTGAGGACGCGCACGTGGTCCTGGACCATTTGATCGCGGCGTACTTCACGGACTGGTTGAAGCATGTCTGACTCACTCTGGTCGCTGTTGGCCGACGCCACAGCGGGGCAGGTCGTCATCATCGCCGAAGTGGGCATGAACCACGATGGCAGTGTGGGCCATGCCAAGCAGCTCATCGAGGTGGCGGCGGAGTGCGGGGCCGATGTGGTGAAGTTCCAGGCCCATCTGGCTGATGCGGAAACGCTGCCGGATGCCCCACGCCCCCCGTATTTTGACTCGGAGTCGCGCGATGCCTACTTCACGCGGACGGCATTCACGCCTGAGCAGTGGGCCGTCCTGAAGGCGCACGCGGAACGCCGGGGCGTGCGCTTTCTCTCGTCCGTGTTCTCCCTCGAGGCGGTTGAGCTGCTGGAGCAGATCGGCGTTGAGGCGTACAAGATCCCCTCAGGGGAGGTCACGAACCTGCCCCTGTTGGACCATGTCGCGAAGACCCGTAAACCGGTGCTCCTCTCGTCCGGCATGAGCACGTGGCAAGAACTCGATGCGGCGGTTGAGGCGATCCATCGTGTCCACGATCGGGTGACCGTCCTGCAATGCACCTCAGCGTACCCGTGTCCAGACACCCAGGTTGGCCTCAATGTCATGCTCCAGATGCGCCAGCGCTACCGGCTGCCGGTGGGATTGTCTGACCACACCATGGCCCCCTATGCCGCCTTTGCCGCGGTCAGTCTGGGGGCGAGGGCGATCGAAAAACACCTGACCCTCAGCCGGCGGATGTATGGCAGCGACGCGCGCCATTCGCTTGAGCCGAGGGAATTTGCCGAGCTGGTGCAGGGCATTCGCGCCATTGAGACGATGCTGCAGCATCCGGTCGACAAGGACCGCCTGGCCCGCGAGTTGGCGCCGATGAAGCGCATCTTCGAGAAAAGCGTGGTGTCGTTGAAGGACCTGCCTGCCGGCGCGCCGATTCCGGCTGAGGCGGTGGGCATGAAAAAGCCCGGCACTGGCATCCCGGCCAGCCAGTTGACGCGTATCGTGGGGCGGCGGCCCCGCCGGGACATTGCGAGAAACCACGTGATCCTGGAAACCGATCTGGAGCCGGCATGAGCCGCGACGCGCGGTTTGACGTGCGGGACGTCTTTGAACCCAACGACGGAGAGCCATGCGGCGCATCTGCGTGGTGATCGGCTCGCGAGCCAACTACAACAGCATCAAGTCCGCCATGCGCGCCATCCAGGCGCACCCCGATTTGGCGCTGCAGGTGGTGGTCGGGGCGTCTGCCCTCCTCGACCGCTATGGCGCAGTCGCCGAGCTCGTGGAGCGGGACGGATTTCGACCCGCCGCGAACGTCTACATGTTGATCGAGGGGGAAACCCCGGCGACGATGGCCAAATCCACCGGACTGGGGCTGCTGGAGCTGCCCACGATCTTTGAGCAATTGAAGCCGGACGTGGTGCTGACGGTCGGGGATCGGTTTGAGACCATGGCGACGACGCTGGCGGCCAGTTACATGAACATCCCGTTGGCCCACACCATGGGGGGCGAGGTGTCCGGAACGATCGATGAGTCCATCCGGCACGCCGTCACGAAGTTTGCCCACCTCCACTTCCCGGCCTGCTCCCAGGCCGCTGAGCGAATCATCAAGATGGGGGAGCGGCCGGAGGACGTCTACCTGGTGGGATGTCCCAGGATTGACGGCGTGGAGGAGATCATGCGCAATGGGAGCGATGGGCTCAGTGAGGAATTGTTTCAGGCCGGGGTGGGGGGCCAGTTCGATCTGCGCAGCCCCTTCCTGATCGTCTCCCAGCATCCGGTGACGACCGAGTACGGAGACGGGGAGCGGCAGATCTCCGAGACGCTGCTGGCGGTGGAACGGCTGGCGATGCCGGCCATCGTGCTGTGGCCGAACGCCGATGCCGGCGCCGAGCACATCGCCAGGGGGATTCGGAAGTTCCGTGAGTCGCACGACTGCTCGCGGGCGCACTTTTTCAAAAACATCCCCTTCGAGACCTATATCAAGCTGATGGCGAATGCCGCCGCGGTGGTCGGCAATTCCAGCGCGGCGATTCGGGAGGGCGCCTTCATGGGGGTGCCCGCGGTGAACATTGGGACCCGCCAGCAGGGCCGCCAGCGCGGCTCCAACGTGATCGATGTGGGCTACCATCGAACCGCCATCGCCGACGCGATTGAACACCAGAGGCGAAACGGCCGCTATCCGTCAGAGCCCATCTACGGCAACGGGAGCGCCGGCATCCGGATCGCCCAGATCCTGGCGACCTGCCCGATCCGGTTGCAAAAGCAGATTACGTACTGATGGAAATCCTGGGACTCATTCCTGCCCGGGGCGGGTCCAAAGGGATCCCCAAGAAGAACCTCGTTCCCCTCGCCGGCAGGCCGCTCCTCGCCTATACCTGCGAGCAGGCGCTGGCCGCGCTGTCGCTGTCGCGCGTGGTGCTCACTACGGATGATCCCTCGATCGCCGAATGCGGGAGAGCCGCCGGCGTGGACGTCCCCTTTCTGAGGCCTCAGGCGCTGGCGGCCGATGAGACGCCGATGGTGGACGTGGTCCGCCACGCGCTGGATACCTTGCGAGCGGCTGAGGGGTATCAACCGGATCTCGTCGTGTTGCTGCAGCCCACCTCTCCCCTGCGCAGCGCCAAGCACATCCACGACGCGATTCAACTGCACGGGCGGACGAACGCCGAGACGGTCGTCAGCGTGGTGGCGGTGCCGCATCGCTACAGCCCCCACAGTCTCATGCGGTTGGAGGACGGCCTCCTGCGGGATTTTTGGGAGGGGACGGTGACGTGGGATCCCTTCCAGCGGCAGCACCTGCCGGTGCTGTACGCCCGGAATGGCCCGGCGGTCTTGGTGACACGCACATCGGTTGTCGTCGAGGAGCACCAGCTGTATGGCAGACGCATCGTCCCGTACATCATGGAGGAGGACGAGTCGGTCGATATCGATACCCCCGACGATCTGCGCGTGGCCGAGTGGTTGCTCACCCAGCGAAAGGTTGCTGTGTGATGTGTGGGATTGCGGGCATGGTGGGTGCCGCTGCCGAGGCGTCCGTCGTGGAACGGATGACCGACGCCCAACAGCACCGAGGTCCGGATGGCCAGGGCTTCTGGGCCGCGCCAGGGGTGGTGCTGGGCCATCGGCGGCTGAAGGTCCTTGATCTGAGCGACGCGGGTCGGCAGCCGATGTCCACGCCGGACGGACGCTACACGATCGTCTACAACGGTGAGGTCTACAACTACCGGGAGCTGCGTCAGCAGCTCGCTGAGGTGACGTTCCGGTCCCACACCGACACGGAGGTGGTCCTGCATGCCTATGCGAAGTGGGGGCCGGCATGTCTTGAGCGCTTCATGGGGATGTATGCGTTTGCGATCTGGGATGCCCAGGAACGCGGCCTGTTCTGCGCGCGGGATCGGGTGGGGATTAAGCTGTTCTATTTTGCGACCCTCGAGCAGGGTGTTCTTTTCGCCTCGGAGATTCGGGCCCTGTTGGCGGCGGGCCTTGAGCCGGCGGCCAACGAGCGCGTGATCTTTGACTTCCTCGCCCGGGATTTCTATGAACACACCGCGGAGACCTTTTTGACGGGGATCTGCAAGTTGCCGCCGGGCCACTGGATGGTGGTCAAGGAGGGACGGCCCGGGACGCCTCGGCGCTATTGGAACTTGGCCTCGGAGGTCCGTGCCCTGGCGGTTTCTCCCGACCCCGCCCGGCGAGAGGCCGACCTGCTGGCGCTGTGCGAAGAGACCGTTCGACTGCACCTGCGCAGCGACGTCCCGATCGGGGTCGCGTTGAGCGGGGGGTTGGATTCGGCGACCCTGCTGGCGTTGCTGGACCGTGTCCACGAGGACCCGAGCCGAGTCGAGGCGTTCTCGTACGTCTTCGCTGACCCTGCCTACAGCGAACGGCCGTATGTGGAGCTCATGGTCGCGCAGACCGGACACCCCGCCCATTTCGTGGAGATCTCGCCCCAGGAGTTCGCCGAGTCAGCGGAGCCGTTCTGTCTCTCGCAGGAGGAGCCGTGCGGGGGGCTGCCGGTGTTTGCCACGGCGCGGTGTTTTGAGGTGGCCCGTCAGCACGGCTGTATTGTCATGATGGACGGCAGCGGCATTGACGAGGCCCTGGCCGGCTACGACCGGTTCCGTCCTGCGCTGTGGGCCGATCTGTTTCGAGCCGGGCGCCTGGATGTTCTGGAGCAGGAGCTGCACGCCAGCGGCGTCGTGACCCCGGCGGCCCGACGCGCCGCCCTGGAGCAGATGCGCTGCGCCATGGATCCGCAGACGGAGGTGGGCACCGGGCAGGACCTGACCAGGAGCGTCAGGCCCGACTGCTTGAGTCCGGAGTTTGTCAGGGCCGCGCAGCACCCGGTGCCTGAGTTTGAGCGGCCGTTCGAGGATTGTCTTCGCAACCTCATGTACCGCGAGCTGCGCTACACGAAACTGCCCCGTGCCTTGCGGTTTCGGGACCGGCTGAGTATGGCGGTCGGGACGGAGCTGCGGCCGCCGTTTGTGGACCATCGTCTCCTGGCGTATGCGTTCGCCCTGCCTGCCGAGGATCGGATCCACCAGGGCGTGCTCAAAGCCATCCTGCGACGGGGGGCGCGGACGCTGCTGCCCGACGGGGTGCGCTTGGCCCCGAAGCGTCAGGTGCAGACCCCGCAACGGGAGTGGGTCCGTCATGACCTGCAGGATTGGGTCCGAGACCACCTCGACACGCCACGATTCTGGCAGCGCGGCTGGGTCGACCGGAAAGCGGGCCTGGCAGCCATGGACGCGTTTTTCCGCGGGGAAGGGGACAACTCGTTCTTCTTATGGCAGTGGGTCAACCTCGAGCTGTGGGCCCGGCTCTTTCTTGATCAACGCCTCTCAGCCGATCTTCCCGTCATGCGATAACGCCAGATGAGCCCAGCCCTGCAGGCGGACGGAGGCAAAGAGTTCCTCAAGGGCGCCTTGAGAGGAGCCCGCGCGCTGCCGCTTGCCTACACGCTGCGGGACCGGATCCGATGGTGCGTGGATCCTGCGTTTCGCGCGGGCGAGCGCATGCGAAGCCGGGAGTTTGTCAGCTTTCGGCAAGCCCACGGAGCCGCGCTTCAGTGCCGGCTCAACGGCAGCGCCCACGCGCGCAGGAAAGCGCTGGTGGCCAGCATCGGATTTGTGGATGGGATCAAGGCGGAGCTCGGGCTCATCAAAGGCCTCCAGTTGGCGGGATGTGAGCCGGTCGTCCTCATCGGGCGCGATCCCTGGCTGGCACAGTATTACCGGCTTGCCGGTGTTCGGGATATCCAGTGTTGGGATGACGTGCTCAAGCCGGTCAGCCCAGAGGTGGTCGAAACCGCCTTCCAGTCAATCGGGTCATGTCACGAGCTCATCGCTCTTCAGGAGGACGGGGTGCGGGTGGGGCGGTTTGCCGTCTCGACCGCCCTTCGGCGCTTTCGGGTCGGCTCGTTTGATGTGCAGTCTCCCGAGGTCCGTCGCCAACTGATGCCGTATCTGGCCCGTGCCATGGCCTATGCGAGAGCCGCCGCGCGGATTGTGCGGCGCATCCGGCCTGGGCTGGCGATGTTCGTGGACAAAGGCTACACGCCGCAGGGAGAGCTCTTCGACGTCTGCATCAACGCCGACGTGGATGCCGTCATCTGGAACACCGCGCACAAGAGTAACACGCTCATGCTGAAACGCTACAGGGCCCAGAACCACGATGACCACCCGGCGTCGCTGTCCGATTCGACCTGGGCATTCGTCCAGCGCATGGACTGGACGCCCGCCCACCGCCAGCGTCTCCAGGAGGAGCTCTCGAGGAGTTACCTCACGGGCGATTGGTTCAGCGAGGTGGGCACTCAGTTCAACACGCGCCTCCTCGATGCTGAGGAGATCCGCCGTCGGCTCGGCCTGGATCCGCGCAAGAAGGTCGCGGTGATCTTTCCCCACATCCTCTGGGACGGCACATTTTTCTGGGGCGAGGACCTCTTCCGCAGCTATGAGGAGTGGTTCGTCGAAACCGTCCGGGCCGCCTGTGCCAATGACCAGGTCAACTGGGTCATCAAAATCCATCCCGCGAACATCGTGAAGAATGTCCGGGACGGGCTGCCTCCGGAGTCCGCAGAGATGGTCGCGCTGCGCAAGCGGCTTGGCCCATTGCCTGCGCACCTCTTCGTCGTCCCGGCCGACAGCGAGATCAGCACCTACTCGCTCTTTGGGCTGATGGACTCCTGCCTCACCGTGCGGGGGACGATTGGCATCGAGGCGGCGAGCATGGGCGTCCCTGTGCTGACCGCCGGCACGGGACGCTACGATCGCAAGGGCTTCACGATCGACTCCGCCTCGCGGGAAGAGTACCTCGCGCGCCTGGCTCGCCTCCATGAGATCCCGCCGCTGTCGCCGGCCCAACGCGAGCTGGCCGAGCGCTTCGCCTGGGGGATCTTCATCTTACGGCCGCTTTCGCTGCGGACGTTCACGTTGGCCTACCAGCGCGACGCCAAGGCCAGTCTCATCACGCGGATCAACGCGCTGACCCGCGAGGATTGGTTGGCTGCCCAGGATGTCAGGGCCGTTGCCGAGTGGGTGACGCATTCACAGGAGCTGGATTTTCTGACCCCTCAAGCGGAGGAGACTCGCGTATGCCGAGCCTGAGGGAGTCGGTGCGGCGAGTGGCTCCGGGGGCGTACCGTCGCCTCAGATGGCTGAAACGGGACGTGCAGCTCCTGCACTGGCGATCGAGGAACCTGAACCGGCTGGTGCGGTATCGCCTGGCACCAGACCGCGATGGCGATGACCTCGGTCGGGCCCTCGCCGAGGAGCTGCGGCGGGAGGGGATTGTCATCCGCCCCTCCACGGAGATCTTTCGCGCCGATCCAGGGCTGTTTGCGCGCGTCCAAGCGGCGGCGCAGCGGCTGTGGGCTGACGGTCGCGCGAGCGGACAGGCACAGGGACCCCGAGGAAAGGAGTACAAGGTGAGTTTGCTCACCCCGCCGCTTGCGGGGGACGATCCGTTTCTCCAGTTAGCCCTGGGTGGCGGCGTGCTGAGCGTCGCGCAGCGCTATCTCGGCCTGCAGCCGTTGCTGCGCACCATGGACCTGTGGTGGGATCGGCCGACCACCGGCCCGGCAAAAGAAACCCAACTGTGGCATCGGGATGGAGACGATCTCCTGAGCGTGAAGGCGTTCGTCTATCTCAACGACGTGGAGCAGGACGGCGGACCCTTCTGTTTCATTCCTCAGACGCACCCACTGGGAAGTCGGCGCTTGGTCGTGCCGGCGTGCAACGGACAGGGACGCAGCACGGACGAGCAAATGGCGCAGGTCATCCCCCCGTCGGCGTGGCTGACGTGCACGGGCGCAACCGGCACGGTGATTCTCTGCGATACCGGCGGCTATCACAAAGGGCTCAAACCCCTTCGCCGCGACCGGCTCCTGCTCATGTGGCAGTACACCTCGGGAACGCCGCGGTATCCTCAGCGGCTTTCGGTCGTGCCGGCTGGGGCGGAGCGACTCCCCGCTCTCCACCGGCAGGTCCTGGCCTCATAACTCATGAGAATCGTCCACCTCAGCACGCGGGATTTGGCTGGCGGAGCCGCACGGGCCGCCTATCGCCTCCATACCGGCTTGAGGGCGCAGGGGCACGACTCCCGGATGCTGGTCGGCTACAAAGACGGTCTTGATCCTGAGGTCGTCGCGGTGAATGAACAGTGGGGTTTCTTCAGGAAGGCCCTGCGTCGCGCGGTCCACGTGGTTGATCGCTATCTCAGCATGCAGTACCTGTATGCGCCCTCCTCTTCAACGGTGCTGCAGCATGTCTTGACACGGACCGCCGATATCATCCACCTGCACAATCTGCACGGCGGCGCCTTCTCGCATACGCTCCTGCCCCGGCTCAGCCGACGAGTGCCGGTGGTCTGGACGTTGTTGGACATGTGGCCCTTGACCGGGCACTGCGCCTACTCCTACGACTGTGAGCGTTGGAAGACGGGCTGTGGCCGCTGTCCGATTCTCTCGGACTACCCGGCGTTGGCCGTGGACACCACGGCTCTCCTGTGGCGCATCAAACAGTGGGTCTATCGCCGCTCGGAGATGACGATTGTGACGCCCTCGCGGTGGTTCGCCGAGTTGGTTCGACAAAGCCCGCTGCTTGGGCGGTTCCGGGTCGTCCAGATCCCGTTGGGCCTTGACACGCGCGTCTTCAAGCCCCTGCCAAAACCTGCCGCGCGGCTGGCGCTTGGTCTTCCGGATGACGCCAAGGTGATCGTGTTTGTGGCGGCAGGCCTGGCGGAGCGCCGCAAGGGCGTCACCTTCGCCTTTCAAGCGCTCCAGGAACTTGCGCGAGCCGGGACGAACCATCTGTGGCTGGTGACCGTCGGCCCAGGCCGTGCGGTTCCTGAGCGCACACCGCTCCCGTATCCGATTCGCCATCTTGGAGAAATTTCGGATGACCACATCCTTGCGACCTGCTACTCGGCTGCCGATGTCCTGGTCGCTCCGTCGCTGGTTGAGGGCTTCGGCCAGGTCTTCTCCGAGGCGATGGCGTGCGGGACCCCCTGTGTCGCGTTTGAGACGGGCGGAGTTCCCGAGGTGGTTCGCCATCTGGAGACCGGCTATCTGGCTCGCCGCGTCGATGCCCTCGATCTTGCCAAGGGCCTTGGCCTGTTGTTGGACAACGAGGCGCTGCGCCTGCGCATGTCTGCACGATGCCGACAGGTGGCCGAAGAGGACTACTCCCTGGAGCGTATGGCGCGTCGCCACCTTGAGCTGTACGAAGAGCTCCTCGCCCAGCGACCACCCCAACCCGTGGCGGTCTCATGAGCCCAGCGCCTGCGTGCGTGTCGGTGGTGACCCCGTCCTACAACCAAGGTCAGTTCCTGGAGGAGACGATCCGCTCCGTCCTCAGTCAGGAGCATCCTCGCCTGGAGTATCTGGTGATCGATGGCGGTTCGACCGATGGGAGCGTTGAGCTGATTCAGCGCTATGCCAACCGGCTGGCCTACTGGGTGAGTGAATCCGATGCCGGTCAGGCCGAGGCGATCAACAAGGGCTGGCAGCGCGCTCAGGGGGACGTGCTGGCCTACCTCAACTCCGACGATTGCTATCTGCCTGGCGCCGTCCGACGAGCCGCTGAGTATCTCACCGCGCATCAGGAGGTGGGAATGGTGTACGGGGCCTGTCAGGTGGTTGATGAGCGCAATCAAGCCGTCGGCGGGACTCGAGAGATATCAGACTGCTCACTCGCCTCGCTGCTCCGATGCCCCCTGCCGCAACCCACGATGTTTGTTCGCCGATGGGTGTTTGACCGCGTTGGGTGGCTGGATCCCACGCTCCACTGTACCATGGATTGGGATTTCACCCTCCGGGCCGCTGTGGCCGGCATCCCCCTCGCCCGCCTTCCTGGTCCTCCGCTGGCGGCGGTGAGGGTCTGGCGGGGGGCGAAGACCTCCAATCTGTTTGAGCAGTGCGTTGAGGAGAGCATCCGGATGCGCACGAAGCTCCTGACGACCCCACACCTTCCGCCGCATCTGGCCAGGCAGATTCTCGTGAGCAAGGCCTGGAGCTTCCTCTGGCCTTCCTATGAGTATTACGTCAGAGGGCAGGTGAGGGCGGCCCGTCGCCTGCTCCATCGGGCGGTCGCCAGCCGCCCCTCGATCATCGCCCATCCCGAATTCCTGGGGCTCTACGCCAGGACGCTGCTGGGGCGGTCCGGCAGCCGCCTCGCCAGGCGGATGAAGGCGTCCCTCCTCACGCAGGGTCCCCTTCGATCGAGCAAGGCGCGTGGCTGGCGCTCAAGGCCTTCGATCGGTTGTGAGTCGCATGTCCGCAGTCGCTGAGCGATCCCCGCGCCACACGACCAGGCCGTCACGCGGCGGGCTGCTGGGAATCCTGGGACTGGCCCTGATCATCCGGTTGGCGTTTGTCCTGGGCTACCCGCAGGTCGAGGTGACGGCTGACGCGGCCGCGTATGACCACGAAGCCTCCCAGCTGCTCCGTGGCCGTGGGATCCTCTCGGAGGCATGGGCCGGTCGAGTGCACATCGCCAAGGGCCCTGGGTATCCGCTGTTCCTGGCGGCGATCTATCGGGTCTTCGGGTATCACCACACGGCTGTCCGCGTCGTCCAAGCCCTGATCAGCGTGGCGGCTGTCTGGCTGATCTACGCCCTGGGGACGATGGTCTTTCATCATGAGGTTGGGCTCGTGGCCGCCCTGTTGGCAGCCGTCTACCCGCCGTTCATCTCCTATCCCGGCTGGCTGCTTACCGAGACGCTGAGCGTGTTGTTGTTGTTGGGCTTCGTGTGCTGCTTGCTCAGGGCGATGCGAGGGACCCGGCTGATGCCGTGGGCGGTCACAGGGGTGATCGGAGGCCTCCTCGTGCTTCACCGTGAAGAGACGCTCGTCATCGTCCTGCTCTCCTCCGTGGTGGCATGGTGGCGGCGGGCCGGGAGGCGCCAGGTCGCGGCGCTGGTGTGTGCAGCCGCGCTGGCGGTGTTGCCATGGACGCTCAGAAACGCTCTGGTGTTTCATGACTTCGTCTTGGTCTCCACGACCGGGGGGGCCCAGGTGTGGCTGTCGACGTATCCACAGGAGTGGGACGGATGGCGCTTCGATGATCCCCACTTTAGCGCCCTGGTCGCGGGTCGCGCCCCCCTTCAACAGGATCGCGTGCTGCGTCAGGAGGGGATCAAGACCATCCTGACCCACCCGCTGACCTACCTGAAGCTGTGCATGAAGCGCATCCCGAGATTCTGGGTAGGAGGCCACAGCAACACCTTCGCGCGCCTCGAACGCGACCTCGGATGGTACGTCTCGCAGCGGGACTACATCCGGGTCATGATCAAGCTGGCCATGTTGGGCTATAACCTGGGGCTTCTGACGCTGGGATGCTGGGGGTTCTGGCTGGCCTGGAGGATCCCACGCGCAGAGGCCGGCCCTGTCGTCCTGCTGG
>JACPXS010000132.1 GCA_016196415.1 Candidatus Omnitrophota bacterium | reverse complement strand
CCTTGACTCCCCGAGCTCGCCGCCGACGCCGCTGGCCGCCGTGCTGTTCCTCGGCTCCACGCTGCTACCCGGCGACTTCCTCGGAACGCTGGCGGTCCTGCTGGCGCTGGTGGTGTTGCAGATGGAAGGATCGGGGAGACCAAACGGTGAGAAACCGATGCCGGGATTAGCCGCTCAGGTCCGTGCCACCCACCGGCAGATTCAAGAGCAGATTCCACTGAGAGACGGCGGGCAATTTGCTGATCCCAGGTTCTTTCTGCGCGGATTCCCCACCCGCGAACATCCGGCGGCTCGCGTGAAGATCGGGCGGTGGCTACTTGAGAAGGCCGACGCGGTTCAGCAGCCGTTTGAGACGGTCTTGTTGGCCGTCGCCGAGGCGGTGGCCGATGGCTGGGCTGGGCAGGCCAGAAACAGCAAGCTGACCCCGGCACAGTTGGATGCGCAGCGGGATCGAGCGGAGCCTCCTCCCGCTTCAGTCTCCGCCTGGGCGCTCCTCACCGGCTTGGCCTGGTCCGACTGGTCCGGGTGGTTGGCGCTGCTGGGGTTCTCGTTCATCACCGTCCTATCGATCCAGCCCGGTCACTCGCGCGTGTGGACGTTACCCGACCACTTTCTCCAACGCCCTCAACGCGTCTCAGGTCACTCGCGCGTGTGGACGCTACGCGACGATTGGCAAGGCGAGTTGGCCCGGTTGATTCGCGAGGCCCAAGCGCGAGGGACGTCTCCCGTGTTCGTGGACGGCCCTCCAGGGGCCGGGAAGACGTTTTGGACCCGGCGCATGGCGCGACACGGTTTCGGCAACATCGCCGCGAGAGAGATGACCGTTCGCCATCTCGATACGGAGAAGATGCGGCAGCTCGCTGACGAGGGCCCCTTCCTCCTCAACGTGTGGCGCTCAATCAGCCACGGGTTGTTCAAGAAACCGGTCGTGATGTTTGAAGGCATCGACGTGAAGGGATTGGTTCCTGAGGTGCGCGGGCCCGTCAGCATCCTGTTCACGGCCGATCGACCGACTCTGACCCAGCGACTCTTTCACCGTGAGGCGCCAACGAAAGAGAGGAAATCAGGCGACTTCTCGGCCAACACCCGAGGGCATATCGATAGCTATCTACGGCTGGGAGATGCGCTGACCAACGGCTCCGACCAGTACGAGTTGATCGTGGACACCAGCGAACCTTCGGCGTCAGACGTGGACACTTCTTCCGGCGCAGGGTTGTCGGCGCTGGTCGCGTGGTCGTTGCCGTTTACCGCTGGCTTGGATATTTCGTTCTTCCTACTGGCAACGATGCCGATGGTCTTGTTGGGGGTGGTGGATCATGGCCCGCGGCAAGGCGCTCCCGGCATCGACCCGACCTTCTTGTCCGTGTTGCACCAGAGCGCGCTTCCACGAAGACCCTATCAGCTGCTGGTGACGCCAACGACCTCACATCTCAGCGCCCACCCGTGGGAGATCCGGTTGGTCAGCAACGAGGCGAATCGTGGCGGAGGGAGTGAACCAGTGATGGCGGGTCGAGTGATTGTCGAGCCGCGGGCGGCGGGTCCGTGGGCGTTCTTGTTGATCGAGCAAGCCACCATCCAGGCGCGTCTGCGCGGCCGTGGTCTGTATCCGGCCATCCTGAGCGCAATGGTCCACAGCGCGCGGCGATTCGAGGTGCCGCTGCGTTGGCTGGTGGGAGAGCTCGCCAGCGTCCCCACCCTTGAGGCCTTGGAGGACTATGTGCGGCACTGGCGGGAAGGCCATCATGCGCTTCTGTCAGATGAGGAGCCCTTCGAGCAGAATCTGCGAGACGCTCGAGCGCTCTACCAGAATCAACCGGGCACGTCCGGCGTTGAAGATTACTACGTTGAGCAGCTTCAACAGTTCCTGGCGCACGAGTTGTTTCTCGCCCGCCATGTCCCGATTCCGTTGCTGGAGGAGATGGAGCAGATCTTGGAGCATAGCCCGGTGCGGCGAGCGCAGAGCAAAGCGGGATTTTTCTGGTCGGTCCTGCGATTCAACGCAGGCTCACAGAAGGTTGAGCTGGTCAGTGGACGTGTGAGAGAAGACGTGGAGGAGAGCGCCCTGGCCCATCTGCCCACCCTCCTGGTCGCTGGCGTCCCGCTGAGCCTGGGGCTTGCCGGCGAGCTTGGCGCGTGGCTGGCCATGGTGGGGCTGGCGCTGGGTGGGTGGTTTGGGTTCGGTATGGCGGGGACGATCGAGTCAAGTCGAGGAGGCTGGGCGAGCGGGCCTCTGGGTTCAGTGACGCTCCAGCCGGTTCAGGAAGGCGGCTGGCGAGAGCACGTGAATGCCGCCCCACCGCTCAACGGCCAGTACCCTTCGATCACCGGACACGATGTAGTCAGCCTTCGCGGAACGCGCACAACCGAACAGTCGGAATCGCTCCAGAATGAGGGAGGGTGGGGAACGGCGGGGGAAGAGACTGGAGATCAGAACGTTCGTATCAAGGACCGCCACGAGACGCTGCTCGCTCACGGCGCACCTCTCGGCAGAGTCGTACGATCTCGCGTTCCGACGGCGCCTCGTAGCGTTTTACCCGAGCGTCAAGCAGGGCAAAGAATCGATCCCACCGGTCCTTTCGGGTCTGCTTGGCGAGCTCCTTGGACAGTTGCAGGCGCTCGTCTTTCGTCAACGCTTCAGCAATCCGTTCCGCAGCTTCCAACAGCGCTTTGGACATCGCACCACGTCTCCTCTTTCACTGGTGCAAGTCTATCCCGTCTCAAGAAGGGTGTCAAGACAACCACGGTCAGCGCTCTGATCCTGGGCGCGGCGTGGCCCGCCGCCGACTTCCTCGACTGGGTGGCGCTAGGGTCGTCGGCGGGACCCTACGTCTTCGGTCTGCTCGCGGCGCTCCTGGCTGACGCCGGGACCTCGTGGGCCGCAATGACCGGCGGCGGGCCCGTGATGGGGAGTCTCACCCCGAGTGAACCAGGAGGTTCACACCGTCCCACCGCGATGGAACAGGCAAGAACCGCCTCGCAACACCGGCTTGAGAACATCAGCGCACACGGAATCTTGTCTCCTGCGGAGCAGACACGACGGCGCATCGAACCCTTCGGTTCGACTGACTTCGCAGTCGTCGAACCCGAGGAGGTCAATGAGGTGTTCGTGAACGCGTTTTCATCCAGCGATTGGAGCGTCCCAGGCAAGATCGTGATTGCCTTGGATTACTTCCTCTCAGGGAGTCTCCAGATCATCATGGAACGCCCGTTTGATGGCGCGATGGGCTTGATCGACCTACCCCGGCCTCAACTCGAACAGATCTTGACTCAGCGGGCTCACGCGAGCGTCATCCTGTTGATTGATCCCGACACCTTGCATCCTGATGATCGGTCAAAAGCCCAGCGGGGAGCGCAATACCTCGCCACCGAAGTCCGCTTTGAGCATCCCATCCCGCCAGAGGCCATCCGCAAGATCCTCGTCCCGGAAGCCAGTGCGCACCTCGCACAGCACGCGTTTCCCGAGGGAGTGGAGATCCGGACCGTTGGGACCCGCGATCCGGAATCCTACCACATCGTCCGACTCAACCGACAGGGGGAACGGATTGAACGAGAGGTGACGATCGCCCCGCCTGATTACGCAGAGGGCTTGCTCCAGGATGCCCACGAGCGTCCCGATGCGCTGGTCGTGGTGCACGGCGTTCGGCTCATCACCACGTCTGATATTGAATCTGGGCTTGTTGCGATGCCACCAAACGACCCGGAGAGAAGGGGGAACGTCAGTGACCATCACGAATCGACTCATCCTGAGCATGAGACGGGCTTCAACGCGCTGTTCTGGCTCGGCCACCTTTTGATCGGCGAGCCGTGGCTGAACCTGCCGTTCCTGCTCTCGATCGTCGTGCTGATGCTGCGGCTGGAAGGGCAGGGACCTGAGTCGCTCGTGATGCCGGCGGAGGCGATGGCGCTGGTTGGCGGGGAGCGGCGGCTGGCGTACTTGCGCCGGATTCGCGAGCTGGTCGGGCTGCCGCGGCAGCCTGGACGCCGAACCGTCGCGCTCTCCATCGGCGGAGCCGGCGACATCTCGACGCTGTGGGCGGCGACGGATGCGGATGACTACATCATCATTGATGGATTACCCTTTGCTGAGCAGACTGATCTATCCCCGACAGACAAGAGCTTCTGGCCTTGGCTTAGACCCTTGTACATGGGGGAATATCTCATGTCGAAGGAATCGGCGGGGTATGCGCCGAATCCTTCGAGAGATCTTGGAGCGCACGCGCTATTAGACGAGGAGTTCAAGCGATTAGGAGCGGCCGTCATCAGCGTGAAACCGCCACCCAGCGGTCTGCGCGTGTGGACGGTGACGTTCGAGTTGAGCGGCCGGTTGCGCCGGCTCTTTTACATCGGGGAAACGTTGGGCCAGGACACGAGGACGTGGAGCCGGTATCTGACGCAGCTCGCGCCGCAGAGGATCGATGCCTATCTCTTCAAGGCCGTCACGGCTTGGGGCGGTATGCACCGAGTGCGCGGCGTGGTCGTGACGCGGTTCCTGCGCGATGGCGGGGCCGTGATCTTGGATGCGACCACGGGCTTGCCGCCGCCGCAGATTCGGGCGGATTGGCTTGAGGAGCTTCACGGGTTCTCGGTCCAGGACCCGGGGCTTGCGCAGTTGGAGTCAGAGAGCGCGGTGTCACTCTTCGGCTACGGATTCGGCCACAGAGGCACGCGACGCTGGGGCCAGTGGTCCGGGCGCGGGGCGTTGCTGTACAGAAAGACGACCGCGCGCATGGCAGCGCTCCAGGCGCTGGAGGGCGCGCGTCAGGTCCTTGAGTCTCCCGTGGCGGTCTCGGCGTGGCCTTCCCGCGAAGCGATGCACGCCATCATTGCGTCATATCGCAACGCGCTGGAGACGATCCTCGGCGTCATTCGTCAGCGCGAACTCCGGCAGTCTTCTCGCTATCTCCACACGCGATTCGTCCCGGCGCTGAGTCAGGCCGTGTCGGCCCTCGTGGACGTTGTCGAAATGGGCGTCGTGAGCCCTTCAGCCAGGAGAGAATGGGACCGCGTGCTCAAACCGTCTGCCGCCGCAGTCGTGGAAGAGGCGGCCCGCGATCCGCAACTGACTCGAGAGGATCAGGTGGTCCGCCAACTTGTCTCCGCGGTGCCAGCGCTCGTGGCGCTGCTTGAGCCGCCTCACTCGTTGCGCCGAGGGGGCCGGCAGGCCGCTGCGGCCTTGGAGGCGATCCTCCGCAACGCCTGGCTCACGCAGGATGATCAGATGCATGCGGTGTTCAGCGTTGAAGCCCACGCGATCCACGCCGTTCGTAGCGTGTATCCTGAGCTGCTGAGGGCGTTGCAAGAGAGCCCGTTTGGACGCATGGCGCCTGATGCAGGGCAAGCGGTCGGCGCGGAGCCCCACGCCTCACCAGCCTCCGTTCCATCCACGCCTTCAAACCTTCCGGTGGTGGTCGCGCTCGGCGGGGTTGGCACGTTGGCGCCATTCACAACGGCTGCAGCACTGGCGATGCTGGTGGCGCTGGAGTGGATGGGGTGGAGTCGACTCATCATGAGTGGGGCGGTCCTGATCGGGGCGACCATTGGGGGAAGCCACGCCTCTGAGGCTGAGCATCTGTGGGACGCGGTGCGGGAGGATGTGTACGGGATCACCCGCGATCACTTCATGATCTGGAATCTCAGCGGCGTCGACGATGCGCCCGTCTTTCGAGCGCGGGGAGTTCCACCCCACATCATCGCGTTGCAAAACACCTTTCCGCTCCTGGGGCTTCGTCCTGAGCGGTTCCGCTCAACGGACCGGGTTCCGCTTGGTGAGATTAAGGAAGGCAACGGCAGCCGCATAGGGAACGTGCTGGCCCTCGGCTTCACGGGTACCGGTTGGTTGATGGACGGGATGCCGACTTGGTGGCTGTTGCCGCTGCTGGCGCTGGGGCCGGTGATGTCGATCTTAAGCTTGGTGCCGAGACAGGAACAGCCAGGGTCACACGAAGAGCTTCTGCCGCCAGTGCGGTTCGGCTTGGTGTCACCGGCCCACGCGCGCTACCACGAGTGGATTCGGCGGACCATCAATGCCGACGGCCGTCTGGAACGGCTGCTCTACGGTGGGGCAAACGTTGATCTCGTGCACGCGCTGTCCTTAAGCGGCGCAACCGACGCGACCTTTGTGTCCGGATACCCGCGCTCCTTTTCGCCGGAGCTGCTCGCGTGGTTTGTCGATGCCCTTCCAGGGCTTATCGATCCGGCTGCGTATCAACCCGGCGCTGATGCGAGCAGGCTGCGCATCAGCCGCGAAGAGCTCTCGGAGGCGAGCCGGATCTACCACGCTGCAGTCCTTCTGAACGGGTATGCACCCTCTTCTCTCACGTTGGGATTGCCCAACCTGCTGGCAGGCTTATGGGTCAATCTCAGGGCCCTGGGGGTGGACGGTGCCACACTTATAGCAGATGCTGATCAGGGACATCCTCGCTTGCGCTTTGAGTGGACGCCCTGGTGGAGCCACGCGTTGCAGCAGGTGACCGTCACCTTCATTCATGCGGATATCACCCAACCAGAGACGTGGCCCAAGAGACTCTGGGAGCTGGTGAAGGTTCGGTTCCATCTCTATGTCCAGCGGGCCGGGGAGAGGATCCCGACCGCCTATCTCCGGCGGCCCCTCCCGTTGTTCAACTTTGTCTACGACCTCTATGCTGCGAACCCCCGCATCGTTTTCGTCACGGATGATCATGCGAATCACGAGGGGCGGTTTGCCGATTATGGCTACGCATTTCCATTGGACGCTTCACAGGTCAGTTCTCGTGCATCGCCTGAAGGCGAGGAGCTGGAGCGCCGGCTGATCGAGGAGCTGGTTCAGCGGGCCCCTGGCACCCTCGAGCTGCGTCTCGTCCGACAGGCGCACGACTATCTGCAACGGAGGACCCCCTACCTGCCTCCGGATCTCTGGTATGGCAAGCGCCTGCGCATCCGTCAGGGCGTTGTTGCCGATCACTCACCAAGCGCTGCGGGTATGGCCGCCCTGGCGGTCGTTGGCACGACCCTCCTCAGTTCCGACATTCTCGGCTGGGCGGCGTGGCTGGCGTTGGCGCTGGGGCCGGTGGGGGTGGTGCTTGGCAGCGTCGACCCGGCGAGTCGACTCGACGCCGATCGGCTGCCGGATCGCGACCAGGTCCGCGAGATGGCGCATGCCATTGACGGAGCGTTGCTCACCTATGACGATCCGCTGGCGGCCAGGCTGCCTTATCGGCGCGTGTTTCCCGCGACGCCGTTTATCTACGTGCTCCTTAATGACGCCATCAGCTCGGCGCAGCGAGCGCAAGCAATCCCGGCGCTTCGGGAACATCTGCGCAGCCGGCTCGGCCAGCGATGGCAGGCGTTTGAGCCGTACGTCTTCTTTACAACACCCTCCGCATATCTTGGTCGGGACGTGACCATTCTCCAGGAGCACCCCGTCAGTGCGCACGCCCTCTTGACGGTTCAGACCATACTCGCCCACGCCACGACGGTTCACGATGCGGTGGTGGTGGATGTGGGCGCGGGTGATGGTCTCCTCAGCCGCTTGGCGCTGCGGCTTGGAGCCGAACAGGTGGTGTTGGTTGAGCAAGATCCCGCGCTGGTTGAGGAAGCCGCCATGCTGCTCCGGAGCGAGGGACGGCGCGTGCTCGTCTACACGGAGCAGACCGTCGATCAATGGGATGCCGACGCCTCGGCTGACGCGATCATTCTTCACATGCCCTTGACATCCGCGAAGTTTGTCGAGCTGGCCAGGCACCATCCGGTGCTACAGCGGACCACGATCGTCATCGTCCATATCGGGCCGTGGCGGCAATATGGATTGGCGAATGATCGCGCGATCAAGCGGGCGGTGCTCAGCGGGTGGCCGCTGAGCCTGTTGATCAATACCGGCTATGTCGTGCGCCCCGAGACGCCAGCCGGCCAGGAACCAACATGGCTTGATGACGTGCTCCGTTTTCTTCAAGAACTGAGCGGGGGGGAACACGAGGCTGAGCTGAATCGGTTGATGGAGTGGCTTGAGGAGGTCGGGTTTGAGATCGAACGGATCCAGGATGCGACGTTCCCCATCGGCGGATTGATCGCCACCCTCCCCGCGACGCAGGCCGTTCAGCGGCAGCCGTATCGATTTGAGGGGGAGTTGAGCGACGCGTACCGCCTCCTTGATGAGATCGTGGCAGCCTTCCTCGTCTCATCGCGCATGCTCGTTGAAGCGGCGAAGCGATTGGCCGCGGAGCCTGCAATACCCTCGCCGATGATGATGCGGGCGACCGAACGAGTTGCTGCGGCCCTTGGCGTGGGCTATTACCTTGTCGATCAGTGGCGCTGGATCACCGACGCGATCGGTCAGGTGAAGGACGGCGTGGTACACGCGCTTAGCTCGCAACCCGAGTCGTCGCAGCAAGCCGCCATCACCGCCGCCCGGTGGTGGGAGGAGGAAGCGCGCCAGACCCAAGCGCATCTCGATCCATTGATCACGGAACTCGAACGCGCGTGGCAAGCCAGGCGGGGCCTCTCCGATCACCGCGAGGCTTCCGAGGGCGAGCCGCCGACAGGGCTGGCGGTCTTGCTACTCACCGGCTCTACACTCCTGCTCAGCGACCTCCTGACTGCTCTGACGTCGCTGCTGGCGCTGGGGCCGGGGGTGGGGCTGGCTGTCTTCGGCCAGCTTGCAACGCTTTTGGCTGGTGCAGGGACGACCGTGACAGGAGGCGGGCTGGTGATGGCGCTTGGCAGCTTTACGCCGAGGGAACCGACTCACGAAGAGTTCTGGGTATCTGGATGGAGGGACGTGCTAGGGGAGGAGCGGACTACGTTAGTGGCTCAATCCAATCTCTTCGAGGGTGATTCGCTTGAGGGTATCTTTGTCACCGAACCGCTTCAGGGCGTCCAGAATCTCTATGCCAGCGAGCCGTCCCTGGTCATCGTAATCGGCGGCGATTCCCTCGGCAAGGTGTTTGGTCGTGACTTGGACGTCCTCGAAGAAGCGGATGTAAAAAGCGTCCACGGTGGGATCATAGGTCAGGCGCATACGCTCTCTCCCTCCTCAAAAGTAATATACGTACACCGTAATCACGATGATCTCATCCCGCTCTTCCACAAAGATCGGCCGGACCTGTTTGGTGGCGTACGATCTGCCCTGCCACAGCCGGCCATACGGCACGTCCATCCGGCACTCAAGACGCTGCAACTCCGCGGGCTGCCAGGGCGCGCTTCGGATCGCCTGCTGAATCTCTTCCTCATTCGTACCGCGAAACACCAACTGCTGCCTGGCATGGTGACTCACCCGAATAAGCTTGCTGGGATTCACGCACCGTTCTCCTTACCATCCACTGGCGGTTCAAGTCTATCCCGTATCAAGAAGGGTGTCAAGACAGCCGCCGTCAGTGCGCTGACCTTGGGCGCGGCGTGGCCCGCCGCCGATCTCCTCGGCTGGGCGGCGTGGCTGGCGCTGGGGCCGGCCATCTTGATGGTGGGATCGCTGCAGCATGATCCTCACAACCTCTTCGCGGATGAGCGCATGCTCTTGCATCCGGGCCTGCTCGATTACACCGCCAAGTTGAGAGCGCTCATCGACCGCCACAACGCCAATCCGGTGAATCGACTGCGCGTCGGAGTCTATGGAGCCGCTGGCACAGATCTGGTGACCGCGGCGTCCCTCGGCATCCCGGAGTGGACCTTCATCTCCGGTTGGGGGAACTATCCACCCGCCAATGTGATGCTGCCGCTGTTGGAGCGACTCACAGACCCCTCGTTGCTTCAGGCGCCAGGGTTTGACAACGCGATGCTGGAGCATCGGCGGTCCGTGCGACGCCTGGGCTATGCGCGGTTTCAGGAGATGAACAGCCACCTCAAGCTCGTCGCCGGGCTGTGGCTGAATCTGCGCGCCTTGGGGGTCGATCCGTCCACCGTGCACGTCCACGCGGTGAGGAAAGGCGACAACACGTTCCCGCAACTGATCGTGCCAGGGGTTCAGGCAGCCGGCCGACCAATCCAGGATCTGATCTTCACCTTCGGGTTAGGTGACGTGACGGACCCACGGCAATACCCCAGGCTCTTGCCGGACGCCTTTGACCTCTTCTACCTGCGGGCGCCGATGGAGATTCCTCTGAGATTTCGACGATTCATCGGGCCGCTGGCCGCGCGCCTGAGCGACGGCGGCTTCCTCGCGACCACCGATATCGCGCTGAGCCTTGATGCCGACGATGAGTCGATCTACGAAGACTACGGTGACGAATTTCCAACGGATGGATTGTCGCTCATCCCCGTGCCGAGTGAGATTGAGCGAATCGCGCTGGCCGCCCTGTTGCCAGGGTTGTCCGCCGACGAGATGACGGCCATGCCGCGCATCCCTCTGGACTTGGCGTATGCCTTCCAGATGCGCCTTCGCCGCAAGATGGCGCTGGAAGCCCCACCATCTGACAGCGTCATTCCTCTGTCGGCGCTGGCTCTCGTCGGTACCACGCTGCTATCTCCCGACCTCCTCGGCGCGCTGGCAGCGCTGGTGGCGCTGGATGGGCTCGTGCTGAGCGTCGTAGCTCAGATTTCTCTTGTGATGGCAGGCCTCAGCGCCGGATCGCTGGCATCCCTCGCGGCTATGCTCGGGGTGGTCGCCGTGAATCTCATGGCGGCCCTGGTGTCGCAGCTCTCGCCCGCTTTGGCGCCGGCGGTGCTGCTGATGACTGAGCCGGCCTCCGGCGGCGGCGACACGCCCTGGCCGAATCTCGCGCCACAGGTACGAACGACCATCGCGTCGCTGAGATTCTTCGATGACGACATGCTCCGGCAGCAGGGGGTCGATGAGGAGCTCATCGCACGCTTTCGGGAACAATTGAGGGATCAGATGCTGTTGCGCGCCCATGACCGAATCATCATGGGCCTGGGCCGCGCACCCAAAACGGATGTCATGGAGACACGACTGAACGCCTACCAGGCATTCGCGCTCATCGTCTACGTCTTGAAAGCGCTGGAACATCCCGAGCTGCTTCCTGATCGAGAACGACATGGCGCCCGTGGCGGAAGAGGAACGCTGATCTACACTATCGAGCCCTCCGCGTGGTTTCGACTAGGCATCCTGGCCTATCGGACGAGGTACCGAACGGTCGCCGGACAGCGAGAGCGACAAGAAGACATCGTTCCCGTGAAGCTTCAGACGATGCTGTCCGACACGCTGACGGCCATTGTGACAAGCCGGCCGCGCCACGTTGGAAAAGTGTGGGGGCGCCGGCGGCGAGCCGATGCCGAGTGGGGTCAAGCTCGGATGCAGGTCCGTATCCTTCGATCGAGCGATCCGTCTGATACGGAAGGGCTTCGGTTCAGTATCGATCGAGAAGTCTACCAACTTGGCGTGGTGGGCAATATCCAAGGTTCATTCTTGACGCAGCTTGCCGTATTGGAACAGGCCCGCGTTCCACGTGGTGATCATTATCCATTCGACGATGTACGATTGGCCCAGAGAACGGTATTTGGCAGCTTTGCTCGAGCGTTTATCGCGGCGACCAAGAGGCCGTCCGGATCACCAAGTGCGACGCTGCCACAGACGGAAGCATGGGCGCAGGCGCTGGGACTTGATCCCCATGGGTCGGCGACGCCGATGCTCTTCGCCCCACTCGTCGAGGAATCGGCCGCGGTGGCGGTGTGGGAAGCCTTCACGAGCGACCGTGCGCACTGGAAGCACTGGGGGAAGGCGGCGCAACTCATCCTCGCCTCTCGGTGGCTGACCATCCTCGCCTTTCTACTGGCTCACTACGTGCTTGTTCTTCCGATCTCAGAGACCGCGGTTCTGCTCGTGCCGGTGGTCCTCATCAATACGCATCTCTTCACTCAGGCCCATCCCGAAGAGTCCCAGCATCGCAGCGCCTTTCTCGCCGGCCTGTTCGCCAACACCTTCGCACTTCTGATCGCGGTCAAGCTAGCACCTCCGGCGCTCAATCTCGCCTCGTTCCACGGCATGGCCTCGCTCCTCGGGCTGTTGCTGGCCATGTTCGCGGCGGCGATGGCGGGGCATGGGGTGGCGAACAGTCTGGAAGGCGTGATCCGCAAGACCGAGCAGCTCGACTGGGCTTGGTCGGTGCTGATGCGAGGCTTGGATGAACGGGAACGCTACGGTTTGCACCGCGCTCGTCTTCAACAGTGGTTGGATCAGCAGGCAGCCGCGCTGGGCATGTCGCCGGAACGGCTGCTGCTGGAGGAAGCCAGACTGCTGGACTTGGCGTGGGCCGACGTGATCCGAGGCGCTGCCGGCACGCCGCGGGAGTGGGAGGCGCAGTTGCGCGCTCAGGCTGTTCGAGAAGGCCGATGGCCGCATGAGGTGGTGATGAGCCAGCAACGGCTACTCGACAACCTTGGACCGGCCATCAACACCATTGAGCGTATCGTTGAGCAGATCGCCGCCGCCGGCTCCGGCGATCTGAGCCCATTCGCACAACCGCTGCAGCAGGCCATGGACCAGTTGCTGGCGCTCATGCCGCCGCTTGGGCCATCCTACCTCTCCCAGCGACTGGCGTCAGAGCCGAGACTGGTTTCAGAGATCGCGGAGGTGATCGGGTTGGCGGTTGACCTGCTTGAGGTCGATCTGGTCAGGACGCTGTCAACCGTTACCACCGCTCGTCTGCGCGCTGCAGAGATCGTGGGAATCCTGGCTCGCCAGCATGAACTGAGCGGCGCACCGTCCATCCGCATCCGGTTTACCGCAGCGATTTCGCCCTTGGATGAGCTGCGACATCAGCGAGTCGTTCATCTGCTTGAGACGCTGCGCCGCAGCGAGGACCTGGCCGCATTGGTCGATCAGCGGCTGGTTGTCCAGCCTGAGCCTGTCCAGTCGCCAGGGCAACCAGTCAGCCATCGCCCGCCCGCTCCGGAATCGCAGCGACCTGTCACTTCGACATCCTCGCCTCGAGAGCATGTGGAGGCCTCCGCCAATGCCGGGTCGATCCCCATCGAGCCCTTCCAGCAGTCTGAGTCGCTCTCGTGGCCGGAGGCGACGCAGCGGATTCGCGTGGTGATGGCCGAAACGCGACGGCCTGTGGTGATTGACGCCACCTGGGGCGCCTTGGGAAGCCCCTATCTCTTTCACGAGACGGCCAGGACGTTTTCAGATGTGGACTCGATTCTTCCAGACGTCCTCTTTCATGTCACTGGTGGTCCGCAACGCCACGAACGTCGCCCAACACCACAGGTCATACTGACGCTGCTCCATGATGATCACGCGACGGTGGCATGGCTGCTGGTCGAGCCGGTGACCTATCTCATCCATCCGCCGCAAACGACGCTCGAGGCATTGACCCGCAGCGATCATCCGGGCGCCATCCAGACGCTGCTCAGAGTGCTGGCTTCGGTCATCGAGCCGACGCTCCAGGGCCAGGATTACGCCCGCGCCCTCGCGCATGAGATGTTGGGAGCGCTCCAGACGCAAGCCGGCGCGCGTCCAGTCATGACGCAAGGGGTCTTGAGACAAGGACTTCAGGAGGAGCGGGACCCCCGGCAGCGGCAGGTGGCGGCCTACACGCTGGGGCAACTCGCCCAGCGCGGGATGGTCGGACTGACCCCGCCGCCCACGCTGACCATCTTGCGCCTCATGGCACGTGACGATCCGGATCCATCCGTCCGGCAGGTCGCGCGCCAGGCGCTGGAGGCGATCCAGTCGCGCCCATCAGCCGGCGCTGACGGTGCCGAACTGCCTGCGCTGGCCTGGTTCGGCAGTGATGAACCGCCCCAGGGTCAGGTCAGCGCGCTGATCGCCGGCTCCACCGCTTTGTTCGATGTCGCTCAGGATTCGATGGGCGCAGCCACCCTCGTGGCGCTAGCGATGCTCCCAGTGCTGCTCAGTATCGAGGTGGGCCGCGTCGAGTGGGATGAGTCGCGAGGGGAAATCGAGCTGTCTCGAGAGCAGGGCAGTAGGGAGACTCTCTGGAAAACGCACGCCTCACGGGCGCGACTGAGGCGGGGAGAAACCGGAGAGCGACGAAGAGCTAGCGCTGCGCGTGTTTCTCACGGTCGCGGTAATGATCGATGGCTAGGAGCCCGACGACAATCGCTACAATTATCGCCATGGCAATGGCAAAGGTCATTTTACTTCTCCTCCTTGCTCTCGTCTGTTGTCTCGGCCTTGGCAAAGTATAGACCAAGGATGAACAACCCGATGACGGCACCCACCAGTCCCCAGCGCCACAGAATTCGAAGCTTCAGAAACGGCTCTCCGAGAACCCCCGCTGAGGCTATGAGTACGAGCCCTTGGAATGTGCGTGCAAGCCATTTCTGGCGTGCTCTATTTAAGAATCGTTTTTTCGACATGCCCACTTTCAGTCTACGCGCTGTCGTTGAGACTGTCAAGGTGCCTCAGCCCTCATGGACGCGCTGGCTTGCCGCCACCGCATGGCTCCTCGCCCACTCGGCGAAGGCGTGGCAGCCGTGGCTCATCGGTGGTCTGGCGACGGTCCTCCTGCTCAACGATCCCGTCGCCTCGCTGTGGGTTGCTTCATCGACGCTGCTGGCCATCGATCCGTCTGAGCCATGGAGCGAAGACACACTCCACCAACACGCAAGACAGTTCCTCAATGAGGCTCGAAGACGGTTTGAGGAAACGGCGGGAGTGTGGGACCCTGCCGTGGCGCACCTTCTTGTGAGCCCGCCGGCGCTCGAGGCGCTCCTGCGGCTCTTGGAAGGCCTCCGAGGAGATCGAAGACAATCGGTGCAGGAGGCCTTGCGGGTATACCACAAGATGGTGCGAGCAGGTGAGAGAGCAATGGATGATCTGCAGGATAAGAGACTCGATATCTTCAGACCGATCGAGTCACAGAGCGAGTTGGACTTGGTCGACAACGCCTTCAGTAAAATCTCGGACCTGCTCAGCAGGGATGAGCTGGTGCGTACGTTCCGCCGCCGGGTCACCCGATTTGGATCACGACGCCTCGGGCGATTGGAGGCCGTGCTTCACGACACGCTCGGCGCGCTGGCCGCCTTGAGTCAATGGGATGCCCACGGCCGCGTCGGCGCGCCGTCGGTGACCCTCTGGCACGGGTATGAGCCGGCTTTTGAGCAGGATCGGGTGGTGATTGGAGGCGTGATGATCGTGTCGGACAATCTCTATGTCACGGATGACCCGCGCTACGCAGAGGATTTCGGGCATGTGGTGGCAGAGCTCCAAGTGCCGGTGACCCACATCAAGTCCTCGCACCATGTAGAGCGAGCCGTGCTTGAAGCGGCGGGGCTCGAAGCACTCTTTGAGCCGCAGTACATCCTCACGGAGGGCGCTTTCCGGGTCAGCGCCATCGCGCCCAGCAGTGGGGTGGCCGCTGAGCCGGAGTCCATCCGGGGTGATACTGACGAGCAGCGTCCCGAAACGCCCGATGACGATAAGCCGCAGGGCTCCTCGCCGGTGCTGGCCGTCGTGGGGTGGGACGGCGCCCTGGCGCTGGGGGCGTGGCTGGCCGGCGAATGGGGCTGGTTCGTGCTGGTCCTCCCGGCCTTCCTGCTGACGATCGAGCAGGCCAGGGTTGAATTGGCTCTGCGAGTTCACCAACCGATTCCTGAAAGTGTGACTCGGATCTGGCAGCAGCTCGCAGATGATCAGGTGGCCAGTGAGGCTCTGGGACACTTTCTGACACGGCACGTGTGGCAGCCGACGCGAGACTGGATCTGGCTGGAGCTCTCGGACGTGTCGCTGGCGCAGCGGCGCGCGCTCTTTACAGACTTCGTGGAACAGTTCCTGGCGCGGATCATCAGCCTGGTGGAACAACGGGCCGGCATGTCGTTGAGCGCGTTGTCGGTCATCGTCACCGGCAGCGCGGTGCAGCGCGCACTGCGCTATGGATCAGACGTGGATGGGGACGTGATGCTGCACACGTATCGGTCGGATCTCTCGTTGGCGGCGGATGTGGTGGAAACGCTGGCTTTTGAGAGTTCTGTAGGGGCGATTGATCTCCAGCCGATGGAAATCAGTCAGTTGGATGCACGGTTACTGCGGTTTGATACGGTGCATCTGACGCAGACGCTGCACGCCCGATGGGTCTTTGGGAACCGGAGCGAGTGGGAGCGGTCGCGCCGCCTTCAGCTTCACATCATCCAGACGTTGGGCCAGAGCGCTGTAGACATCGTGTGGAAAGAATGGCAGCGCATCGTGAGCACATCGGGGCTGCAGGTCGATGTGAAGGAACACGGCGTGCGGTGGTGGCACTTCAGCCAATGGATCGGGTGGGTGTTGGCCATCGCCCACGAAAAGGATCTCGACAGACTCGTTGCGCTCAACCCACTTCCGTCCGCGCTGGCCACCGAGGCGCTAAGCCGCTGGGGCGTACCGGGCGAGCTGATTCACCAGGCTGAAGTGGCAGCGGAGTTGCTCCTCGATGCGCTGACAGCGCTCCAGATCGAATTGAAGATGCAATCGCAGACTCAGACCACCCTGTTTGAAGAAGATCGGTTTGCAGCGGTGGCGGCTCAACTTGGCAAGGCCTCGGTGAGCGCGCTCATTGACGAACTGGATGCGGCCCGTGCGACGCTCCTTGAGCTGATGTCGTCGATCAACGACCACATCATCCAACGTCTTGATCGGTGGGACGACTACGCCGCTCCCATACGGCCTGACGCAGAGGAGCCCCCCCAAGGCCAGGTCAGCGCACTGATCGCCGGCTCCTCCGCCTTATTCGATGTCGCTCAGGATTCGCTGGGCGCAGCCATCCTCTTGGCGCTGGCGATGCTCCCGGCGTTGCTCAGTATCGAGGTGGGCCGCGTCGAGTGGGATGAGTCGCGGGGGGAAATCGAGCTGTCTCGAGAGCAGATTCTCCGCGTCCTGCTGGAGAAGGGGCTGCTCAGGGAGTGGCTCCTCGAGTCGCAGACGCCGGTGGATGCTATTCAGACGTTGCGCATTGGGTGGCTTGGAGAGGGCGACTTCTACCCCTTCGTCTATCGCGTGGCGGCTGATGCGCTGCCGCCGATCGCGCTCAAGATCACGAGACGCTACGCCAACAAGCCAGTGGTCGAGGCGCAACTCCGGGATATGCAACAAGCCTATGACGGCACCAGGGAAACGGCTGACGTGCTCGGAGACGTGTTCTTGCCACCGGCTCGCGGGCCGGTCGTGCCGCGAGTCAGCCAGATGGTCGTCGAGGATGGAACGCGACTCTTCGTCATGCAAGCCGCGGTGGATGGGTGGGATCGCCCCGCCTTTCGCAACCACCTGCGCGACCAGGGACTTTCCAGTCACGAGGCGACGCGACTCGCCAATCTGCTGCTGGCCAGAGCGGCGGCGAGACTGTGGGCAGCGACGGCCCAACAAGGAAAGGGCCTGATCCTTGACGATTTCATCACCGAGGGGAATGTCAAGATCGTCCTCGATCCGGATGGCCGCTTCATGGCCACCTTCCTCGATTTCGACAAACGTCATCGAGCCTCGCCCGCCGGCATGGTGGAGCGCTATCTGACGGATGACGCCTCGCTGCTTCATGACGTTGAGCAGTTGTCTCAGGGCACGGTGCAGGGAATCGGACCAGCGCAAGCGAACCGATTCTTCTGGCGCGTCCTGGAAGAGCGCGGAGCGGGGCCGATTCAAGGTCGGCTGCGCGAATTCATTCTGCGCGTCATGCGCCGGCTTGCCGACGAGAGCCTCCAGCGTCCCGAGACGGAGACGCCCATCGCACAGCTTCGGCGGCGCATGGAGAGCTTCACGGATATCAGGAGCGCCGGTGAGCTGGCGCAAGTCCTGGATCTGGCCTTTGAGATGCTGGTGCGTCCCAGCGGCCATCAGGATTGGAAGATGCTGGCATGGATGGTCGGAGTTCTGGACGATCTCGGACAACGGGCCCAGTCTCTCACGCTGCCTGCGGCGCGCATCTACCTCGACGAGCGGTTGCGCGAGACGTGGCAGGTGCTGAACCGGCACATCAATCGGTTGCTGAGCGCTCGTCGCGCCGATGAACAGGACGCCGATGCCACGCCGATGGGAGCCTTCGTCTGGCTGGGGCTGGTCAACGCGGGAGCCGGTTGGTGGCCGTTGAGCCTTGGCGTCGGGCTGCTGGCTGGCGGGCTAGCCGTGGTATTGACCGCGGCGCCGCGATGGCGGCGATCAGTTCGGAGGTCAGGCTTCACGCGCCAGGTGATCGTCTTCAGCTTCCCGCTTCCGGCCTCCCGCGTTCTTCGCATCCTCGCGCACGTCCTCCCGTGGGTACCCTTGGTGCTGGTAGCGCCGCTGATGTCCGTCGCGATGAGCGAACAGGTGCCGTCACTTCTGGGTCTGAGTGCGACGGCCCTCGTCGTCTTTCCATTCTCTGACGAGACGGCTGGCATCCGTTCATGGCGGTTGCCCGGGATCCTGAGTAAGTACCAGATCGTTGAAGTGCCGGCCGCCACACCTCTGGGAGTTGACGTGACCGACTTCAGGGAACAGGACACTGAGTTCGGCATTCATCTGAAGCGACATGACGGATTGTTTTGGTACCTTCGATACCTCTCAGCGCGCGCGGCTCACGGTGAGCGATGGGAGCCAACGCCTGAGGAGCGGGAAGCGTTGTTCAGCGCGGTGTTCACGGATCATGAGCTGCGCGTGCTCAGTGGCGGACGCGGCTCTATCGGAGAAGCCCTGTTCTTGAGTATGCAGCGAAACACCCTCGATCAGTTTTTCGATGCCCTCCACGCAGAAGAGGTGCTGACCCGGATGAGCCATGACTACCGAAGGACAAGACGGCGGTGGCGGACGCCCACCGTGAGAGGGCGTGTGGTGTCGAGAGCAGCCCAAGGCACTGTCGAAGGTTCGTTGCCGGCCGGAGTTGGCTTGTTGGGCCATCCGGAGGTATTTGATGAAACGCAGGAGATGCGGTTCGTGGTGGAGACCTTGGCCGAGGCTGGGGTGCCCTTCAGGATGTTCCCATCCCAGGAGACCGAGCTTTGGGCACGGGATGCGTCCCTTGAGCTCCCATCACGACCAGGGACGTCGCGCTACTTTCTCCTCGCTCCGGACGATAAGGGGCGCCCGTCTGACCTCTTGCCGCTTTCGCGGCGAGGGGCTGCGATTGTTGGGATTGCCAGGACCCCGTTTCTCATCTATGCAGATCACGTGAATCGGGAAGAGCTGGCGGCCCTGCAGGTCTATCTGCGAGAGCGCGTGCCCGGGCTGGATGATCTCGACACGTACGTCTGGCCATACGGCTGGACCACGTGGCGCTACGGGGATCGGCTCCACCAATCTCAAATCCATCTGCTGGAGCACCGGCACCTCGATAACGTCGGCGGATTCCTTTCTCTCGAGGTGATGGGCTTGGAACCGGTGGTGCTCATGGATCCGCTGTATCGGGCTGAGATGCGGCGTCATCAAGCCGTGCGGGAATTCTTCAACCGGCAGGCCCCGGGGATCGCGCTGGTGCATCCGGACGAGACATCCCTCAATCTCGCCAACTTTGCCGAGTTGCCGGACGGGCGAGTGTTCTTGAACTATGGCCCCAGGACGGTCGAAGGGCTGCTCAAGCGAGGATTACGGCCGGAACGCTACCTCATGCTCGACGAAGCGCACGCATTGGTCAACCTGCCCATCATGGGCGGTTGCCTGGGATGCCTGCTGGCGTTGACGCCGATCGTGGAGGCCACGCGCCACGAGTTCAGAGGATGGCCCCCACCGGTTCCATCACCAGGCCGTCCGGCGGAGGAGCGTTCTGATGGAGCGTTGCCTGCTCTCTTGGTCCTGTTGCCAAGCAGCCTGCTGCTGGAGACCTTGGCGGCGTTCGGCGCATGGGCCGCGCTGGCGATGGCACCGGTGATGCTGGAGGTTATGGGGGGGCAGGGCGGCGAGGCGCGGACACCACGCTATGAGCGGTCCATCTCCTTGAGCCATCTCCGTCGGCCGGACGTGGTGCAGCACTTCTTGAGGCAGATGCTCGCGCGTCAGCTCGCAGGCCCGATCACACGCCGCCGACTTCTCAACTTCGCTCAGGCTGCCGAGTACAAAACCTATTCGCTGGACTTGGAGCGGGTGTTGGCGAAAGCGGATGGCCAGGTGTATACCGCAGCAGCACTCGAGCATCTGATCCATACGTTGAACCCGGATGTGGCAGCCCAGCAGCTCATGCCTCAGCAGACGCTGTTCAACGCGCGCCTGAGCGTCATGTCCCAAGATGAGGTGCGCGCTCACCCTCGGCGTTGGCGCCCCTATATTCCTCACGACCGGCCCAGCGAGCCTCAGTACCTGATTCTTCGCCTCGGGGATGATGAGGTCGCTCGTCTGGGTGGCGCTCAGCTCCGGCGCATCCGTGGGGCGTTCCGCGGCCTGTTCTCAGACTTTGGTTCTGAGACACCCTTCGCGTTCGCGCGGTTCTATCCCGTCGGTCCTCGGCTGATTGTTCCCACCGTGCAGTCGATCCTGTCGCTTCCTGGCGTTGGCTATGGCCACCTCGAACAGGTTCTTTCTGATCGTGTCCGCCGTCGTGTTGCCTCTTGGGAAGAGTTCTTGTTGCTGGCGCTTGAAGACTACGCGGCGACTCTCAACAACGTGACCGAAATCTGGATTGTGCCGTTTCATCAGATGAACGGCGCGCCCACGTTCACACGGATTTACCGTGACGTGCCGCAGACGTATGGGTATACCGGACAGAAGGCAGCGATCCCTGCAGAATTGGCAAAATATGAGGGCGCGAGCCTTTCCTACCTCTGGACGAACCTCGTTGCCATCCTTTCATCTCGCGAAGTGCTTATCAAGCGGGTCGATCCCACTGATCGGCGGGTCAGGCTCTTTCGCGAGATGACCGCCCCCGTGGCGTTACCCGCCTTCTCCTGGCTGGGGATGAGCGGCGCGGAAGTTGGCTGGTGGCTGCCGGCGCTACTGTTTGGCGCTGGGTGGCTGGCCGAGCTTGGTAGGCCGGCTCTGTCGTTCTTGACTCCGTTGAGGGTCATGTTGGCCGTCGAGAGGCAGGGAGGCCGGTTCTTGAAAAAAGAAAAAGTGCCAGGCACTTTTCGTGCGGGAGGAAGTGTCAGACACTTCGGAGAGAATGCTTCAGGACAGAAAGCGCTGGATGCGCACGACGTCCCCAACGCGTTACCGCCTTCCAGTGAATCCGATCGCGGCAACGGCTTGCTCCTCGGGATGCCGGTTGATCTGCCGATGCTGGGCGCGTTCCTCTTGGGCGCGAGTGACGTCTGGCAGATGGCTCTCGTCAGTATCGTCGTTGGCGTTGTGGCTGACGCAGCCATGGAGGCGTTCCGCGATTTCACGCATCCACTGGGGCTCGCAGCGGTCGGCGTGGCGGTGGTGGCAGGCGTGATGGTATTGGGATGGAGCGTGGCGACGGTGAAGCGGAAGGCTTACGAGACGCCCTTGGACTCAAGGGCTTCGAGCCGCTGGGTGAAACCTTTCACGTCTGTTTTCACGATGCGCACGTCATTTTCGATGGTTGATAAACGGTCCTTGATCTCCCCGATATCGCGCGTGTTGCGTTCGATCGCCGGCTTCATCAGTTTGATGTCCTCGCCGACTTGGAGGAGGGCGGCCTTGAAGGTTTGGAACTCGTGGCTCAGGGCGACGTGGTTTTGGGCGATGGCCGAAACATTGGCTCCGATTTCTTCCAACAACACACCGCTACGGCGGGCTTCTTCTTGGGGGGTTGGGAGTCGTTTGGCAGATTTCTCGCGCTTTCGGGCACGTTCCATGGCGGCCATGCTACAGGACGTTCCGTTGGCTGTCAAGTCGTTTGGCGTATTGGCTCTGGTGAGTCTGGGACTCCTGGCGGTTCCGATGATCGCCACGCAGGGGGCAGGGATGCTGACGCTGTGGGGTGCGTTCGTCTCGACGGCAAGCGCGCTGGCCTCGGCGCCGATCTGGCTGGGGGTGGGGGACTCGGAGGATCAACGCCACTCTGCGGAGCCGTCTGATTCGCCAGCAGCCAATCAATCGGAGCTGCTGTTCCTCGATGAGGAGCGGAGGGCGCAATTGAAGCGACCGCTTGTGCGAGTCAGAGGCGGAAGCGGCGCGCTCGTTGCATACGATGAGCAGGTAGGCTCCAATGCGATCCCGCAACCGCCAGGGGGAGGGCAGTGGCGACTATTACGGCCGGTGTATTGGGAGGTCGAGAAGCGAGTCAGCGAGCTGTTCCGGCATCACAGGATCGGCCCGCGCGTCAGCGAGTGGGTGGGGTGGGTGCTGTTGCCCACGCTGATTGAGTCGGTGGGATTCGTCTGGTATGGCAGCGCGTGGGTGAGTCAGGGCGTGGCGTGGGCATTTGGACTTCAGCAAGCCGCTGGGCCACCGCTGCTGCGGCTGGCTGCGATCATCCTGCTGCAAGGGCTCTGGCATCTGCCGCATCTGTCTTGGCGCGAGTTCGTCCACCGGCGCTGGGCGGCGGCGTTGGCGCCGCCTCTCTTCCGCATCACGCGCCTGACGCTTCTGTACAGCCTCGCCATGCTGCCGCTGGCGAGGTGGCTTGCGGTCAGTCTTGAGATCTTGTGGCTGATTGCGCTGACGATGCCGCATCTGGATCTCAACAACAGCCTCGCCGCCAAACGGCTTCGACTCCGACGGGAAGTGGAAGCGTTCGAGCGGCTCTGGCAGCGCTCGTCGATTCCCGGGACCACGCTGGATGAGGCGATCCGGCGCATCGTCACGACCGAGTTCGCGCTGGGCTTGCGTTCGATGAGCTCTCGCATCACGTTGCCAGGCGACATCCGCCACGGGCCCTACTTTCCCTACACCACCTATCTGGGCACGCTGCCGCCGCCGATGACGATGGAGGTCGGGCTGCGCCGCCTGGGCCTGTTCGTGCGAGCGCGAGCCGCGCGGCGTCCGGCTGGGTCTCCCGTCATCGTGCACGTCACCGGACGCCCTGGCAGCGACACCGAGACGTTGGCCTATCGCTTCATCACCCGCGGAATCCCTGAGGCCGGCATCAGTCCGGAGCAGATGTTGGGGGCAAACCTTGATCTCATATGGATGCTTGAACAGCCGATGGAGCTGGTCCGTCGCGATCTCCTGCAGCGTGTCAACGATCTTGGCATCAGGGTGGTGGTCTTGGAGAGCGCATGGTCTCCCGATGATCTCCTGGTCGCCGGGTCGCCGATTGACTCGGTTGATGTGCGGGTGTTTGTGGAGACCGACGAAGCGACGCGCTGGCGCACCATTGCCGAGCTAGACCAAGGTCTACAGATGGCACGGACGATGCTGACGCCATTTGAGGACATCTCCATGCGCTACCTCGGCGTCGATCAGCTCAAAACGCGAGCCGACGTCGTCATCTTCACCGGCCGCGATTCCGCCGTGCTGGAAAGCGGCCCCTTTGGTGAAAATCCCACCTCGCGCGAAGTGATCGCTCGTCTTGATGAGCCAGAGGAACGCCCCCCGCAATCGCCGACTTCCTTGCTGGCTGCGACGCTGGCAGGGCTGTCGCTGCCAAGACTCGCTGACGTCATGTTGTTGGCGGGCGGAGTTCTCTTGTTGACCATGCCGTGGCTTGTCAGGGCGCGGTGGGACAGACGACCTGCGACTCTTGGCATCATGTTTGCGGCGCTGTCGCTCCTCTTCGGGCTGACTCTCAGTCATGGGTTGGCTGCGTTGCCGTTTGCATTGACGACGTCGAGCGACCATAGCGATGGAGCGAATCAGGACGCCACTCCTGAGTCATCGGCGTCCTCTCGCGGACCTCGTGAGAGCGTTGGTCCAGACCAGCCCTTGGAGAGGCATCTCGGACCGGCAGCACAGACGAGGATGAGTGAAGAGACGATCCGGGAGATCATGCGGCAGATTATCCGTCGCAAGCGACCCTTGCCAAGCATTGAGGAAGTCGCATGGCGTTTGCGGGTCGACGAAGAGTATCTGCGCAGGCATTTGGCGAGGATTCAGCGGTCGCTGATCTCGTATGTGGATGTGAAGGATCTCTCGCTTGACGAGCTCCGCCGCTTGCCGATCGAGTTTTTTGGGCTGCGACGAGGCACGGAACATTTCCTGCTCCTGGAGTTGCGGGTGAAGACGATGAGACAAGTCACGAACTTGTCGCGGCGCGACTTCGGCACTCGAGATGGGGCGTTGAGGGATGTCAATGATGCCCTACGGTCTCTTGGCCTCTCCCTTCGCGTCGTGGAAGATTCGGCGAAAGGAGGTCGAATCAGTTCCCGTGCTTCGACGCAGCGCCGCCAGGACGGCTCCTCAACGGCTCACATGCCTGCGGTGGTGCTGGGCCTCGCGGTAGCCCTGGCTGGCGTACTGTTCCTCGGGCTGGCGAGTGTGGTGGCCGCGGACATCCTGCCGGCGGCCGTCTTCATCGGGATGACGGAGTCGATTGATGACGGGGACGATCCCGGGCTGCCCGGAGCTTCCTCGCCACGGAGGGGACGGCGTGGAGGGTTCATCTCCCCGGCGCAACTTGCGCTGGCCTGGGGGATCGACGAGCCACGCGCGGAAGCGTCTCTCTCGCACCTGGAGGCCCTGGGATTAGCCATCCGGCTGCCGAGTGCCACTCCTCAGTCCAGGAGGTATCGCCTCGTTCCGCTGACCGACCGGCAGGACGCGGCGATTCGAGAGATCGTGCTGGATCTCGCGGAGGAGATCTCACGGGAGGCCAGTCAGCGACGTCAAGCTCAGCCGTCAGAGGCGATCAGCGATCGCTCGATGGAAACGGAGCGCCCGGCGATCGGGCAGGCGATCGAGGAGATTCGACGGCTCTTTTTCTTCAGCATCGATCTGCGGCCAGTCACCCAACAATCCTTCTGGCTCGAGGTGCTCCGGATGGCGCAACAGCCCAGCGCGCGCGTGGGGGCCGCGCAGTACCTGGGTCAGGCGGGGGACGACACGGCCGTCATGCCGCTCATCCAGATCATCCTGAATGGACGCGAGACGCGGGATGTTCGGCTGGCGGCTGCGCAGAGCGTGATGCTCGTGGGGAGTCTGGACGCCCTCCGGGCACTCCTGATCTTGGCTCGTGCCGATCCGGATCCCCTCATTGCCGAGCAGGCGTCGCACCTGATCAGCCAGTTGCTGGGACAGTATCAGGCCCAGGGTTTGATGGTCCGGCTTGATGATCTTGATCCAAGAGCACGGCGACAATTCTTCGCATGGCTCATCGAGCATGGCCGGTGGCGGCTGATCCAAGTGATCGCGGCACAAGACACGCATCTGACGGTTGTGCTCGATGCGCTCTTGATCGTGCTGGCCGATCCCCGGGCCGGTACGCGCCGACGGGAAGCGCTCGACATGGTGAGGGAGATCCTCTTCACGAAGGACACGAGTGACCTGTCGAACGCAGGCCGTCTGTTGCTCCGCAGGGCCGGCCGCGAAATAGAGAGCAGGAGATGGTTCGACTCTTTGTTGGAGCGGTTGCTCCGCTCGACGGCGGATGACTCCTCTGAGACGTTGCGGGGCGAGGCGGTGGCCATGGCCGCCGAGCTCCACAGGCGATTGGCCACCCGGCAGCCTCCACGCGGCGGCTCAGGACCCACCCGATTCCACGCGATGACCTTCCTGCCGGTCACGTCGCTGTGGGCTGGCTGGAGCGGCGCGTTCCTCGCGGAGGCGCTCATCGTCTTGGCCGGCTTGTTACCGTGGGAGCGGTTCGCGCAGCCAGGCGCGCTCCTGAGCCTACTGAACCTGGCGGCGCTGGCAGTGCCGCTCCTCACGGGGATGGTCAAGCCAGCCGATGAGGAGAGAGGGCCTGCGACTGGCAGACGACGTCGTGGTCCTCCGCCGACACCTTCGATGGCGGAAGCGCGCGCGTTCGTGCAGGAGTTCATGTCGCAAATTCAGCGAGTGACCTCTGGAGAGCAAACGCCACCGCGCCTCCTCAGGGCCATCGCCGAGGCCTTGGGCGTCGCTCCTGAGGTCTTGGGTGTGTCGGAGAGCATGGCAGATCTCAGCCAGCCCATCGTTCAAGACGAGACGGCCACAGACCGCCCGACTGACGTCATGGGGTGGTTCCTTCCTGCGTCTCTGATGGGCGAGGGATGGGTTGGCACAGTCGTCGGCGGGGACGTGTGGAGTAGTATTGTTGACTTCATCGGCGGTGACTTGATTTCCTTCAGTGCGCTGGTGGCGCTGTTGGGGAGCGTCGCGATGCACATAGCGGCCGGTGGAGGGCTGATGGTGATCTTCGGCAGCCTCAGACCGTACTACGATCCGGATCATACAGCGCACGTGCGCATCATTGAACAACTTCTCGGTGAGCAGCGGCGGCTGCGCGGGCTCGCGGCCTTCTTCGCGCCGGAACTGACCGTGCAGATCCGACCGCCTGGCCAGGACGAGCAGGAGGGGATTCATCTGACTCGCGATGCCCAGCGTCTGGTCTTCAGATTCCCCGACCACGTCATTGATGATCCGGCGTTGTTCAGGGAACGAGCCGCCGACCGCCTGGCCAGACTGAACGCCTACCTCCACCGTCCGGATGCCGGACTGACGACGATCATCCCCATCCTTCACGGCGATGCCCAGGATGCGGTGGAGCCCCTGGTGTTGCTGAGTCGGTTCTATCGACTGGCCACGCAGCAGGGCCGGAGGGTGGAGATTGTGAGAGAACGTGGTCAGCTCCTCGGGATCAATGCACTTGATTCCTTGGACGCCGAGGAGATGTTTGAGAGCCTCGGTTTTCAAGCCTCAGACTTCGAGGAGTTCCTGTTTCAAGCCGAAACGTCCGCATGGGAGTGGCAGTTTTTCCATCGCATCCATACCGCTGACCAGCTTTCATACGTTTATCAAAAAAATCAGGATATCAGGGAAGGCCGGGTGGCTGCATTCGCCTCTGACAGTTTTACTGGGGCGCTTGATCGGTGGCTGGCCAGCCGTCGAATCGTTCCGATCCTGGAGCCTCTCCATCATGATACCGAGCGGCTTCAACTGCAGTATCACTGGCGCCATATGAAACCGCACCCCACAGGAAGGTTTGCGATTCCACAATCTCGAGCGCAGTTCACGCTCAGGAGCCTCGGGCGGTTGGAGCGGCGTTTCTTGGACGGTACATGGCGGCTGGTTCAGCATATGGTATTGCGCGATCTGCGGCTCGAAGCGCTCCTGAATCGGTTGCCGCTTGATCCAGACGTTGATCGCTTCCTGATGATCGGAAGCGTCCATGCGTCGGGGTTGACGCGACCCCTGCCGTTGGTGGTGGTCCTCCATCCTCTTGATAGCTCGAAGGAGCGCCTGAGCGCGCTGGAGTATCAGCTTGCTCAGCGCGTGCTTCCGGAACAGCAACTCGAGGAGGAGATGAAAGAGGCGCTGCGGCGGTACGTGGAGCGTACCTTCCCACAGTCTCTCGCGCGGGGTCATGGCTCGCATCGTCCACTCGATCACGAGCGGATTCTCCCAGCGCCGGTTTCGCCAGTGGTTGGTGGGGCTGTTTCGTGGGGAGCAACAGGCTGGTGAGACGCTGGATCGTCTTCTCCACAGCCTTCCTGATGAGGACTTCGAGTTTATCGGCGACCTCTCAGCCCGTGCGCTTCCTCATGATTATCAAACTTCCACGCCTGACGCGCAGGATGAAGAGCGCGGGGAAACGCCATCCGATCCTCCGGCTGGCCTGAGCGCATTGATGCCGCTGGGGGGGTTCGCTGTGATGGAGTTGTTCGCGCCGTTCCCAGCCCTGATGGTCATCTTCATCGGCAGCCTCGTGGTGAGCGGGGCGGGATGGCCGGAGGCGCTCCTGGCGAGTTGGGTGGTGCTCAGTGTAGACGGAGCCCACGACGGCCAGGCTAATGGAGCCAACTCGCGGCCTGAGCCGTCCAGGGTCTTACGAGCCAACCTCGAACTGAGCGAGGAGGAAGTCCGTCAGGTGGCGACGGCGCTGAACAAAGGCACACCATTGAGTTCGGTCGACTCGTTCATGCTCAACGGCCGCCGCTGGGCGATCGAGACGGATGATCAGACGGATCTTTGGCGCGTGGGTCCGCTCATCCTTGCGCCGATTCGGAGGATTCTTGGCGCGGATGGAGCCGCGCAACAGATCGGCGCGGCCCACGAGCGACTCGCCGGGCAATTAGGACCCCTGACTGAGCGCGCTCGCGGCAATATCGTTTTCGTGGGGCCCTCATCCTACGGCAGCCGGGCGGATCGGCTCAGCCCCTTTGCCATCAGCGCCGTGGCAGCCATGCTCACCCAGGCGCCGCGTTTCCCAGGCGCCACGGTGCTGGATCTGGGTGCTGGCGAGGGTATTTTGTCGCGGGTCGCGCACCGGCTTGGCGCAGCCCGCGTCATTGCCGTTGAGCAGGACCCGTTCCACCTGGCGTTGTTCCGTGCGCTGCTGGAGGCCGACGGACAGGAGGTCGGCCGGTCAGTGATCCTGGAACAGGGCGATCTGAGGAGCGATGACTTGGATCGGTTGATCCAAGTCTACGGCCTGGATCGGGAATGGGTGATTGCTCTCATCAATATCGGACGGTGGTGGTTTTATCATCCCGCCAATCGGCTGGCGCTTGCCTTCGTCTATGCCTTGCCGCGGTTGGACGTCGTGGTGAGCGGCGGCCACGTTGAGCTGGTCAATCCTCAGGAAGCGCAAGAGGTTGAGAGGATGCGGCAGGCATCCGGCCCATTCGCTGAGCATCCATTTGTTCGGCGCGCCGTTGAGGCGATTCTCCAGATTTCGGCGAGCACAGTCTGGAACCGCGAGGAAGCGGAGCAGACGCGGCAGGATCTGCTCGCGCAGGGTTTCGGCGTAGAGGCGGTGGCGGTGCGCAACGCGGTGACGCTGGCGGCCGCGCGGCCGACTCCAGGACGCACCGCCCGCGGCGCGCTCCAGCAAGCTCTTAACCGTTTCCAGCGCCGCCTGGATGATACCGGGCGGCTGGTTGAGGCCAGTCGGCGGAAATCCCCCGACGTCCTACCCGGACTTTCTGAGGATCTCGTGCGGGAGGTGATCGATCCGAGGCACCATACCGAATCGTTGAAGGTGCTGATGATGTTCGGTCCGCAAGCTATTCCGCCGTTGGTGCAACTGGCCCGTGGCACCGGCCTCGACATCTATGAATATGATTTCCTGAGCGAGGTGATGCTGGCCCTCGGCCCGCCGATCCTGCCGTTTTTCGCCGATGCCGAGGAGCCGGTTGGGGTGTTCGCTCCGCTGGTCAAGCTTCAGGCGCGACGGTGGCTGGATCCGATTCAGCGCGAGGTGCGTCAGTGGGAGCGCGAGCAGGAACTCCTGAGACGGATCGTTCAGCGCCTCGAAGCCGAGCTGGCCCGCGCCGATCGAGGAGACGGCGACAACGGCGGGGAGGGATTGCCAATACTGGTCTCCATCTCCAGCGCGTGGCTCGCCGACGGATCGCTGGGCTGGTGGTGGCTGGCGCTGAGCGGGATGGCGGTGGTGGCGTGGCGAGGGTGGGGCCGGCCGCGAAACACGCTCGAGGCTCAAGGCTCAAGGCTCGAGGGAAACGTAGGCCGAGTTCGGGCGGAACACCGAGCCGTTGCCTCCAGCCTCCAGCCTCCAGCCTTCAGCGCTGTCAGCGAGGGGCGCGACGCGGCGGGGGTGCGCGTCATCGACTTCAAGGGGCTACCGGCGTGGGTGCTGTGGAATCCTCAGGAGGGGCTCAAGGTAAGTCTGTTGGAACAGCTCGTCCAAGAAGCCACCACCATCGCTCAGGCGCGATTGCAGCAGAGGCAAGGCGAGTCTGAGATTCGTATCCAGGTTTTCGTCAGCGGTGGCTATCGGTATCTGGGAGGTGACCGAAAAGACATCGATCTTGCAGTGTGGTACGACTGGCCTTCTGTCCAGTCTCTCATCACTACTAGCGGTCGTTTCCGTGACAGTCAGAACCAACTGATAGGAAATACCTTCGTTGGCGCATTGTCAGAACTAGTGAGCCAGCGGTGCGAGGGCTGCTTGCTTGAAATCGGTGGTTTGCCGTTGAGAGTTTCTCCCACTGAGCCAGTCACTATTCCGATACCTGTTGAGATCTTCCCCTTCATCAATCATTCTTCAATGATTCGTGAGGGTTTTGAGATCCTGCTTGATGTACTGGAAGAGGAACTTCACTTCCCCAACGACGATATTGAGGATCGTCGAGATGCGCTTAAGGCGTATGTCCAAGTCGAATATCTTATTGGTGATCAGGAAGTCCATGCGACGGCACGCGACCGCTTTCTGGCGGTCGAACATGATCTTCAAGGGCTCCGAGCGTTTCGGGCTGACCCCGATCGACGCCGGCGAGAACGCTTGCTGCGCCAACGGCTGTTTGCAACCCGTCCCATTCCCGAAGAGGTCTGGCGCGTCATTGAGGAACGACTGCTGACTCCCGCTCGACTCTTTGACCCACGGCCGTATCCACTCGGTGACATCCACGAGGAGGATAGTCTAGAGCACCAGCAGCTCCGGGCGGCGGTGGCCCAGGCGCTGGCGCTGATGGAGACGACCGCGCGCTTCCAGGGCAAGCGGGCGCTGCGGGCGTTGTTGCAGCAGCTCCAGGATGCGGATCAGATTCGCTACGCGGAGCATCTGCCGGGGTTGTTCCGAGCGCAACGGCTCCTGGATGGGACGTTTCGGCTGCTCGTGCATCGCTCGCTGCGGTGGCTTTTCGATGGCGAGAGCGCCTACGTCCACAACCTCAGTCCCCCGCAGCGCCGTGCTCTCCTCGCCTTCCTGGCCGCCAAGCTCCTGCACGAGGCGGCCGAGATCCTCATGGAGTCGCATCCGCGTGCGCAGTGGTCTCTGGGGGAGCTCGATCCCCAGCTCTTCAACACCGAAGCCGCCGCGGTGCGCACCGAGCTGCGCTTCCTCGCGACGGTACCAGACTTCCTAGAGCCCTTCACCTCACTCCTCCACGGCACCCCGCCACTCGTCGCGCTCTATCGAACCGCACTGGACGGCCGCCGTGGTCCTCGTGCCATGCACCGGTGGCTGGCGACGCATCCCGCAGCCGTCCCGGCGTTCCTCAACCAGCTCGGCTACGACCGCGCCCAGTACGACCCTCGCCAGATCCAGCGCTTCGAGCGCTATCTCGCCCGACAGCGCTCCAGCCTTAACGACCTCGAACGCCATCCGGTGCTAGCCGTCTCCGTGGGCCGTGACACGGAGGCGCCATACCAATTCGGCCAGGTGAGTGCTCAGATGCCGGCACCGACCTCACAACAACTGCACCAAGAAGCGACCCTGCTCATCGTGGGTGCGCTGCCGGGAGCGGTGGCCAGCGCCATCTGGGACGTGTTTGGTCAGGGGATCGGCGCGGCGCTGGAGGCGCTAAGCCTCCTCGCCGGCTTGTCGCTGAACTGGTTGGCGTCTGGCGCAGCGACGCTGGCGGAACTGGCCGTCTCAGCCGTGGTGTTGAGGGTAGACGAGGCGTCGGGTGAGAGCAGGTCGGGTCGTGAGCGACGCGCGGGACGCCGGAGAA
>JACPXS010000127.1 GCA_016196415.1 Candidatus Omnitrophota bacterium | reverse complement strand
GTACCTAGCGGGGCGCAGGGACGCGTGCTATACTGGTGGTGAAGCCGGGGTCGATCCGTCGGCCCCGGTGTTTGTCTCACCACCGACGAGAAAGGACCGAAGATGTCACAAGGGTTTACCGTGTGGTTGACAGGGCTCTCGGGTGCGGGGAAGTCCACGCTGTCGGGAAAAGTGGCCGTGGAGCTTCGACGGCGCGGCCTGAATGTGGAAATCCTTGACGGCGATGAGGTGCGGACGAATCTCAGCAAAGGCCTGGGTTTCAGCAAAGAAGACCGCGACACCAACATCAAGCGTATTGGGTACGTGTGCAAACTGCTCACCAGAAACGGCGTCGTGGCGATCAGCGCCGCGATCTCTCCTTACCGCGAGGCGCGTGACCATAACCGCCAGCAGATCGGCCGCTTCATCGAGGTGTACGTGAAGTGCTCGATCGAGGAGTTGACGCGTCGCGATGTGAAAGGGCTCTATCAGAAGGCGCTGGCCGGTGAGATTCAGAACTTTACCGGGGTCTCGGATCCGTACGAGCCGCCGACTCGCCCAGAGATTACGGTGGATACGGAGCGCCAGGACGAGGACGAAAGCCTCCGGGCGATCCTGACCTATCTTGAGCAAGAAGGCTGGATCCCGCGCGTCAACCCGACCATCCCAGCCTCAGCCCGTTCCGCGTAAGCGAGCAGGAGGTGGCCCCCGATGGCCACGCCGCCAGCAACCCCACAAGCCGTGACGCAGCTCAACGTGCGCTTCGCCTCAGCGCACCCCATCGACATCATCCGCTGGGCGGTAGAGACGTTCCGTCCGGATGTGGCGATGACCTCCTCCTTTGGGGCGAAAAGCGCCGGGCTCATCCACATGGCGATCCAAGTCGATCCGCGCATCGAGATTCGGGTCGTCGATACCGGACTGCTGTTTCCAGAAACGCACCAGTTCATGGATGAGCTGACGCGCCGATTCAACCTGCATCTGACCATCGTGAAGAGCCGCTTGGACGTCGAACGATTCAAACGGGAGCACGCCCACTTGCCGATCGGGCATCCGGACTTTTGCTGCAGCGAATACAAGGTGGAGGCGACGGAGCGAGCACTGGCGGGATTGTGCTGCTGGATCACCGGCATTAGCCAAAGCGACGCGGCCACACGGGCCAAGACCCCGTTCGTTGAAGTCCTCGCTACCGGGCTCACCAAAGTCGCGCCGTTGGCGGCGTGGACGGCCAAGCAGTTCCACGCCTACATGACGGAGCACCACCTTCCTTACCATCCCCTGTGGCACCAAGGCTACACGTCCATTGGGTGCTGGCCCTGCACGCAGAAACCGGTGGATCCCAATGATCCGCGATCCGGCCGATGGGCGGGACAGGCCAAAACCGAGTGCGGGATTCATGACATTGGGAAACACTCAGCCGAATCGGTATGACCGCCGTCAGTGGCGAAGTGGCAAGGTGGCAAAGTGACGGGAGATTTCTGCCACCGCGCCACTTTCTGCTTGCAGGGCGGACGCTTCAGTGCTACGCTAACGACAGCCCTGCGCTGTGCGTGAGGTTCCAGTCAACGTGAGCCAACACCACGTGACCGGGAATCTGACTTCCGGTGGGACAAGCAGGCCCGAGGATGTTGCGGGACGCGACGCCCCATTGGAGAAGGTACCCACCTGCAAAGGTTGGGTTCAACGTAGACGGAACCCACGGCAGCCGCGGGGCTTCTTCCTCCACGCGATTCTCTAAAACCTCCCTCTTCGACACGGTTATGTCATGTGGAAGGTGTCATGCGTCATGGGACGGCCGTCCCACATTACGCGTTACGCATTCTGCAAGCGTCCAACTCCATGGCAACCGATCTCTTTGAGTCAGAACCCACTGTGCTCGATGGCCTGACACAGCCGCTGGCGGTGAGGCTGCGGCCACGGAGCCTTGAGGAATTCGTCGGGCAGGAGCATCTGGTTGGTCCAGGCAAGCTCCTCCGACGCGCCATCGAAGCGGATCGGGTCAGCTCCCTGATCCTCTACGGGCCTCCGGGGACCGGCAAGACCGCCCTCGCGCACATCATCGCCCAAGTCACCTGCTCCCACGTCGAGCCGCTCAACGCGACGTCAGCCGGTGTGGAGGAACTGCGCAAGGCCATTGCCCGCGCCAAAGCGCACGCGCAATCCGATGGGAGAAGGACGATCCTCTTCATCGACGAGATCCATCGGTTCAACAAGGCGCAGCAAGATGTGCTCATGCCCGATGTCGAGTACGGCAACCCCATCTTGATCGGCGCGACGACGCTCAATCCGTTCTTCACCATCACCCCGGCCTTGTTGTCGCGCTCGTTGGTGTGCGAGTTCAAGCCGCTGTCGCAGGCGAGCATCCGCGCGCTCTTGGAGCGAGCCCTGCACGAGCGGGAGCGGGGGCTGGGCCAGCTCGCCCACCGCGTCGACGAGGAGGCGTTGACGCACCTGGCCGAGGTCTGTGATGGCGATGCCCGTCGGGCGTTGAACGCGTTGGAGGTGGCGGCGTTGACCACCCCGGCGGATGAAACCGGCTGCATCCATGTGACCTTGGCGGTGGCGGAAGAGTCCATTCAGAAGAAGTCGGTCGTCTATGATCGAGCGGGCGACGCGCATTACGATACGATCTCCGCCTTCATTAAGTCGATGCGAGGCTCCGATCCGGACGCGACGCTCTACTGGCTGGCCAAGATGCTCTACGCCGGAGAGGACCCGCGCTTCATTGCCCGGCGCATGGTGATCTGCGCAGCCGAGGACGTGGGCAACGCCGATCCCCACGCACTCATCCTGGCGACCTCGGCGATGCAGGCCTCGGAGTTCGTGGGGCCGCCGGAATGCCGCATTCCCTTAGCTCAAGCGGCGGTCTACATCGCCTGCGCCCCGAAGTCCAACGCCGCCTATCTGGGAATCGAGCGAGCCATGAAGGACGTCGAAGCCGGTCTCACCCTGGAGGTGCCCGCGCATCTGAAAGATGCGCAGTACCAAGGCGCCAAACGCCTGGGACGAGGCACCGGCTATCGATACGCCCACGAGTATCCCGAGCACCATGTTGAGCAGGCCTACCTGCCGGAAGGGACGAGACGAGCGTACTACCAGCCGACGGAATTGGGATTCGAGAAAACCATCAAGGCTCGGTTTGATCAGCTCAAAACGCCCCGTCGCACACCCCCCACCAGTCAGTAAGCCTTCTGCCGCATCAGGTGGAATCCGCCTTTTCCCCAGGAGGGGCGAATGCCTTACGCACCACGTCGGATAGGATTAATCCTACTAAAATAGTAGTATAAATAGGACCTCAGAGGACTTATATATTGACAAGAATTGTCATGTATGGGATGCTTACAGCTTGTTCTAGGCTGGAAGTGAGCAATCCGTACGTTTGAGAGTTGTCAACAAGGGAGCATCCGTGATCCAACCACATGGCGGCAAGCTGGTCAACCGAATCATTGAAGGGCAAGAGCGGGAAACCCTGCTGGCGAACGCGGAACGGCTCCCCAAGCTCGCGTTGGACGCGTGGGCGCTCTCCGACATGGAGATGGTTGCCATTGGGGGCTTCAGCCCGCTTGAAGGGTTTATGGGCCAAGAGGACTACCAGGGCGTGGTGAGGGATCGTCGATTGAAGAGCGGGCTGGTCTGGACCATTCCGGTGACGCTGGCCGTGAGTCGTTCGCAGGCGATGCAGCTCACGCAAGATGAGGCGGCCTTAACCGTCAACGCCCACACCGTCGCGATCCTCCACCTGGAAGGGTCCTACACGCCGGATAAGCGCGAGGAAGCCCGGCGCATCTTCGGGACGACGGATTCGGCCCACCCGGGAGTCAAGCGGCTCGAATCCGTGGGAGAGGTATACCTCGGCGGGCGCATCAGCGTCGTGAACCGCCCCACCCCCAAGACGTTCCTCCCCTACCGCCTCGATCCGGTGGACACCAGGCGAATCTTCAACGAGCGCAGGTGGAAACGCATCGTGGCCTTCCAAACACGCAACCCGATTCACCGAGCCCACGAGTACCTCCAAAAATGCGCGCTGGAGATATGCGATGGAATGCTGCTCCATCCTATCGTTGGTGAGACGAAGGGTGACGACGTCCCGGCGGCGGTCCGGATGACAAGCTACGAAGTATTGTTGGCGCACTACTATCCAAGGGATCGCGTGGTGCTGGCGGTCAACCCCGCCTCCATGCGCTACGCGGGACCTCGAGAAGCCGTGTTCCACGCCCTCATCCGAAAGAACTATGGCTGCACCCACTTCATCGTGGGGCGCGATCATGCCGGCGTGGGAACGTATTACGGCACCTATGACGCCCAGCGGATCTTTGATGAGTTCACCCAGGAGGAGCTTGGGATCACCCCGCTTTGCTTTGAGAACGCCTCCTACTGCGCCGTGTGCGGAAGCATGGTGTCCAGCAAAACCTGCCCGCACGCGCCTGAGCGCCACATCAGCCTGAGCGGGACGAAGGTGCGCGAACTCTTGCAGGCCGGCACGCCGCCTCCGCCCGAAGTCTCTCGGCCGGAAGTCGCCGCCGTATTGATCGAGGCGATGCGGCAGTCCGTCCAGACGTGATCCGATGCGCGTTGAGCTGCAGCACGTCTCAAAATCTTTTCCACACAACGGCGCCACCGTCGAGGCGTTGCAGGACATCAGCCTGACGGTGGAGGAGGGGGAGTTCGTGTGTCTGCTGGGTCCCTCCGGGTGCGGGAAGAGCACGATCGTCCATTTGATCGCCGGGCTCGAAGCCCCCAGCGCCGGGCAAATCCTGGTGGATGGGGTTCCGGTGGCCGGTCCGGATCCGAGCCGGACCGTGGTCTTTCAGGACGCCGCGCTCTTTCCGTGGCTTGATGTCTTGGGGAATGTGGAGTTCGGGCTGCGCATGGCGGGCCTGCCGAAATCCGAACGACAGGAGCGGGCTGCGGCGTACATCAGGCTCGTCCACCTATCGAAGTTCATGTGCGCCATGCCCCACCAGCTTTCAGGAGGCATGCGGCAGCGCGTGGCGATTGCGCGCGCGCTGGCGATGGAGCCGAAGCTTTTGCTGATGGATGAGCCCTTCGGGGCCCTGGATGCGCAGACACGCGCGGTGCTGCAGGAAGAGTTGTTAGAGATTTGGCAGAAAACGCACCGGACCATCTTCTTCGTCACGCACAACGTCCGTGAGGCGACTGGATTGGCCGACCGGGTGTACACCATCTCCGCTCGTCCCGGGCGCATCAAGGAGGTCGACCGGATCGAGATCCCGCGCCCGCGCCACGCGGAACACCCGGTCCTCCTGTCCTATCAGCGCAAGATTCTTGCTTCGTTGGGCGAGGAAATCGCCACCGTCATGCAGGAGGAGTTAGGCGAAGCCGTCCACGTTCCTGAGACCGCGCATCCCGTTGCTCCTGATCGGTCTCTGGGCATGCATATTTAGAGCGCCCGTAATTACCAGGCTAAAAAATGTGGAGTAAATTTGAGGAGAGCGTCCGAAAAGAAGATTGGCGGAGAGCGCTCAGGACATTACTCGAAATCGCTAAGACCGATGCGAACGAGTTGAGATGGAATCGGAAATGGATCTCCAATATCAATGTAGTGAAGAAGCTTGGTATTCGTCAAAAAGAGAAAGATTGCGTCATGGAGCTATGCGAAAAGGCGATTTCCTTTGCACGGAAGATACTGATTGAGGCAAGGCTGCACGACGAGGCGAGGCGACTGTATATAAAACAGATGCGGTTCCGGGCGTGGTTAAAATGGAGAAACGGCGATCGTTCTGGTTGCTTACTGAATTGGTCCTATTGGCTGCTTGCTGGTTATAAGAAAAGCCATCTTGGACTGATGCGGTTCTTTTCCTTCATTTCCTTCGTAGTGCTCGGTAGCTTCGCCCTGCTTTATCGTTTCCCGTCTCCGAAGATTGAATATGTAAGCGATCCCTCCTTCCCGCTGAGTTGGGCTCACTATATTTATTTCAGCGGTATGGCTCTCACCACCGTCGGGTATGGCGACATTCATCCTAAACCGGATAACGAATTGGCCTTGATACTGAGCGTTGTTGAAGCCTGTCTGGGATACATCCTCTTGGGGATGTTTGTTGCCTTCCTTGTAGCGATAGAAGAACCGGTTGCTGCGCCAGTGGCGGATTGGGACAGGGATTTGTTTTCAAAGCTACCCCCTGCAGAGGCTGCTTAAGAGCGGCGATCAAAAAGACCTTGGCTGCTCTGGGTACCGGGTGGAGGGTCACGGGGGCAGGGGATCGAGCGACGGAGCGATACCTTCACCATTCACCGAGAGCGCCCCGCAGTCATGTTGATAGGCGCTGCTCGGTCGAAAAGCTCACGAGTAGGCCACGGGTGACGCGAAGCCGGGTCCCCTTCGGCCGCCC
>JACPXS010000126.1 GCA_016196415.1 Candidatus Omnitrophota bacterium | reverse complement strand
GCGCCATACGGCCGGCGGGGTATTTTCGCCAGAAGGCGAGGCGGCTCGCGTGCTTCGCCCGGTGGTATATCAACCGCTACGGCGGCGTTTCGCGTCGCATGTTTCGCGCGCCGTGGCGCGAGCTGCGACAAGAACTGCTGGAGCTCCACGGGATTGGTCCGGAGACGGCCGATGCGATGTTGCTCTATGCAGGTGGACAGCCGGTCGTTGTGGTGGATGCCTACACGAAGCGCATCTTTCATCGGCATTGGCTCATCAGCTCGCGCGTGTCGTCTGAGCAAGTTCGTCACATGATCATGGAGGAATTTCCCGCCCCGGCGGCGGTCTATAACGAGTTCCACGCGTTACTGGTCGAAGTCGGCAAGCGGTTTTGCCATCGCCGCGATCCTGATTGTCATCGCTGTCCATTGGGCACGTTCTCCCATCGGGTGAGGTGAAGAGATGAGTATCAGCACTCGAGCCGCGGCGTGCGCCTCGTGCGGCAAGCGCCTCAATCGCAAGCAGTGGTACTATCGCAACGGGAACTATTTTTGCAAGAAACGCTGCTGGGAGACCGAGCGTGAGAAAACCGCCGCGGAATCAAAACAGTCCGAGCCGGCTAAGGCCGCACCGTCCCCTCCGTAACGCTCAAGACGAGTGACACCCACCGAGCGTCGGATGAGCGCGACGGAGTGCCTCTTTTGCCGAATCGCGAATCGGAGTCTCCCGGCCCAGATTGTGGCAGAAGAGACGGGACTCTTGGCTTTCAAAGACATCAACCCGCAAGCTCCTACCCATTTGCTGATCATTCCCACCGAGCATATCCCAGCGCTCCCTGAGACGACGGAAGCGCATACGGCGCTCCTCGGTAAAGCGGTTCGGTTTGCCAACCGGCTCGCCGAGCAATACCGCTTGCTTCCCGATGGCTATCGGCTTGTCGTGAACTGTGGACCTCAAGCGGGCCAGTCGGTGTGGCATTTGCACTTCCACCTGTTGGGAGGACGACCGCTGCGATGGCCCCCCGGATGAACCAGGAACGTCGCCAAACGCCCCGCGTTGTTGAGCGGGTTTCCGTCGCGTTGGCAGATGCCCAAACGGCGTTCCAGGCTGAGACCCAGAACCTCAGCGCCTCGGGGGTCTACTGCACGCTGGATCGATTCATCCCGCCCATGACCAAGCTGCACGTTGAATTCGACTTGCCGAACGGCGCTCGCGTCACCCGGATTCGTTGCTCGGGTGTCGTCGTGCGAGTCGAACCCTTGGTGGCCAACGTGGCGAAGGGCCGCTACTACCTGGCGATTTTTTTCACCGACCTGAGCGAGCGGGACCGCTCGGCGATCTCGCAGTTCGTCCAACGACATCTGACCTCAACTCGAACAACTCCGTAACCCGAGGTGTGGTGGTTCCTTGGTGCCGTCGGTGTGGGCTTCGCGAGTTGGGCAGTGCTCGCGGCGAGGACGGTGCTGTACCCGGAACGACGCGTCCTCACGTCTCCTCCCCTGCTGCCGTCCTATACCACTCACGCGTTGACGGCGCCTGACGGCGACCGATTTGATGTGTGGTTGCTTGAGATCTCCTCCCCGCGCGCTCGGATTGTGATCTGCCATGGTTACTCCGCGAACCGCTATCAGGTGGTGGGCATCGCGGAGGCGTTGCGACAGCGAGGCTATGAGTCCATCCTCTTTGAGCTGCGAGGCCACGGCAGCCGACCCGGTCCCTGCACACTGGGTCTCAAAGAGACTGCGGATGTCGGAGCGATCCTCACCTGGTCGGCTCAGCGAGATCCATCGAATCCGCTTCCGGTGGGCGCGCTGGGCCTCTCAATGGGGGCAGCCGTGATGTGTCAGGTGGCTGCGGACTATCCCGAAGTGCGTGCGATCGTCACGGACTCGATCTATTCGCGGTTCTTTCCTGTCCTGCGGCAGGCGCTTTGGGAACGGCGCCGTCTCCCGGCGATCCCCTGGGCGTGGCTGATGTGGTGGGCTCTCCAAGCCCTTCTCCGAAGGCGACTCGCTGCTGTCGATCCGATTGCGCTGGCGCCAAATCTCCATCAACCGCTCTTGGCCATTCAGGGCGAGGAAGATCATCGGGCCGTCCCCGACCTTGGTCGGGAGTTCTACGAGCGGTGGGCCGGTCCAAAAGAGCGTTGGGGTGAATCTCGAGTCGGTCACGTCGAGATGTTTGCCCGGCATCCGCACCTCTATGCTGAACGAGTCGCGAACTTCTTTGATCGCGTATGGACGTGAGCACTGCCATGAGACGCACTGGCGATCGCGTGGTCGCGCTGCTGACCGACTTTGGGACGAGGGATTGGTACGTGGCCGCGCTCAAAGGCGTCATCCTGGCGCGCGCTCCGCACGCGCGGCTTGTCGATGTCACGCACGAGGTTCCGCCCCAAGACGTCCTGGCCGGCGCCTTCACCTTGGCTGCGGCAGCGCCGTGGTTTCCTCGGGGAACGATCTTTGTCGCGGTTGTCGATCCCGGGGTCGGGACGAATCGCGCTCTGCTCGCGGTGCAGGCACATGGCCGATACTTCCTGGGACCCGATAACGGTCTGTTGGCGTTAAGCCTTGAAGCGATGCCGCCTCGCACGGTTGTGCGACTGACCAACCCGCGCTACTGGCTCCGGTCGGTCAGCCACACTTTTCACGGCAGGGATATCCTTGCGCCCGTCGCAGCCTACCTGGCGCGGGGCGGCTCACTCCACCGATTGGGTTCCACAGGCCATCGGATCAACCCGCTTACGCTCCCGCTTGTGCAGCGACGAGCCCGAGGGATCGTTGGCGCCATTGTCCATATCGATGCGTTTGGCAATTTGATCACCAATCTCCGGGCGGACCAATGGCTTCCCGCTCATCGGCGCCAGCCGGTGCGGCTTCGATACCGTCGACACCTCGCCCCCGTGGTATCATCGTATGCGAGCGGTCGCCTCGGCCAACTGATCGCGGTTGCCGGGTCGCTGGGTTTTATTGAATTGGCGATCCGTGACGGTTCAGCGGCGCGGGTGTTGGGCGCGTGCCGGGGTGAGTCGATCAGGCTCAACACCTGAATGACGGTCCAGGGGAGCGGTGCTGACGGGGAATGAAGCAAGCCGATCACCGAGGGCGACTCTCGATCCTTCGACGCGGGCCACGGCCCTGGCCGATGGGTTCCACACATCGATGTCGCCCGATTCGCGGATCGGCCGCCCCATTGTCGATCATCGCGCATCGAGGAGCGTCACGGGTTGCTCCTGAGAGCTCAGCCGCTGCCATCCGGGAGGCGGTGCGGGCGAGCGCTGACATGGTTGAACTGGATGTGCAGATGACGCGAGATGGGCGCCTGGTCATCTTCCATGACGACACATTAGATCGCACCACCAATGGCAGGGGGTTGGTGACGCAGACCCGCTATGCGGCCTTGGCTTGGCTGGATGCCGGGTCGTGGTTTCACCGGCGATTTGCCGGGGAGCGCGTGCTCTTGCTCTCTCAGGCCATTCGGCTGATCCCATCGTGGATGCGGATCAATCTTGAGCTGAAGCGGACATCCAGGCCGGCTTCACTGCTTCATCGGTTGGTGCGGCTGATCCGATGGACGAGGAGCGAGAGACGGCTTCTGGTGTCCTCATTCGATCCCAACTTGCTCCAGCCGCTCAGACGAACACCGCTGGCGCTGGCGCTGATCTGCAAAGAGCAGCCAGAGGCGTCGTTGCGGCGCGCCATTCGGCTCGGTTGTGAGGCGTGGCACCCGTTCCGCGGGGTGGTGAGCCGTCGTCGAATCGAGCAGGCGCATGCCGCAGGGTTGCGTGTCCGTGTATGGACGGTTGATGGTATCGCGCAGGCGCGCCGGTTCGCGCGCTGGGGGGCAGATGGGGTGTTCACCAACGATCCGCGCCCTCTCGTGGGGGCGTTCAGAGGGAACGCGGGGCAGTCATGACGACCTTTGAGCCCCCGCGTCCGCAAGACAAGGTCATCATC
>JACPXS010000125.1 GCA_016196415.1 Candidatus Omnitrophota bacterium | reverse complement strand
GAACAGGACACGTAATCCAGGCCCGCTCGGTGGCAGAACTCAATGGAGGAGGGCTCGCCTCCATGCTCTCCGCAAATCCCGACTTTGAGCGTAGGGCGGGTCGAGCGGCCTTTTTGGATTCCGAGGCGAATCAGCTCTCCCACCCCCTCTTGGTCCAACTTGACGAATGGATCGGCAGGCAGGATGTTGGCGTTCAGGTACTGCGGCAGGAACTTCCCGATGTCATCCCTGGAGAACCCAAAGGTCATTTGGGTCAGGTCGTTGGTGCCGAAGCTAAAGAATTCCGCCTCCTGCGCGATCACATCCGCCACGACTGCGGCCCGAGGCACCTCGATCATCGTCCCGACCAGGTACTTGACCGTGAGCTTGTTGCGTGCCATGGTCCGCCTCGCCACAGCATCGATCGTCTGTTTCGCGGCCCGGAATTCCTGCGGGTGGCCAACCAGCGGAATCATGACTTCCGGAACGACTTTCACGCCGTCCCGAATCAATTCGCACGCAGCCTCAAAGATCGCCTGGGCTTGCATCTCGTTGATTTCGGGGTACGTGATGCCAAGCCGGCAGCCTCGATGCCCCAGCATGGGATTGAATTCATGGAGGCTGTTCACCGTCTCCTGCAGCACGCGGAGGTTGATGTGGAGCTGAGCGGCCACCCGCTCCTGATCCTCGGGCGTCGCGGGCAGGAACTCATGGAGGGGCGGATCCAGAAGCCGAATGGTGACCGGGAGCCCTTTCATGACGTCAAAGATTTCGATGAAATCCTGCTTCTGGAATGGCAGGAGCTTCGCGAGCGCGGCCTTGCGAGCCTCCACGTTCTTGGCAAGGATCATCTCGCGCACCACCGGCAGCCGTTCCTCGCCAAAGAACATATGTTCGGTGCGGCACAACCCAATGCCTTCAGCCCCGAACTCTCGAGCGACGCGAGCATCTTGCGGGGTATCCGCGTTGGCCCGCACGCCGAGGCGGCGGATGCGATCGCCCCAGGTGAGAAGCTGTTTGAAGCTCCCGCTCAAATGCGGTTGCACAAGCGGGACCTCTCCCAGCATCACCTCGCCGGTGGTCCCGTTGAGCGTGATCGACTCGCGTTCCTTGACCGTCACGTCGCCCGCTTTGAAGTAGCCTTCGTCTTCGCGGACGACGAGATCCCGGCAGCCGACCACGCAGCACTTGCCCATGCCTCGTCCGACCACCGCGGCATGCGAGGTCATGCCTCCACGAGCTGTTAAGATTCCCTGCGCCGCCGCCATGCCTTCGATATCTTCCGGCGAGGTCTCTTCGCGAACCAGAATGACGCGCTCCGAGGTTTCTTCAGCCAGCTCCACCGCCCGGTGGGTGGTGAAGACGACCTGGCCGACCGCCGCGCCAGGCGACGCCGGCAACCCTTGGGCGATGACGCGGGGGATGAAGGTTGGGTCGATCGTGGGATGCAGTAATTGGTCAATCTGGGAGGGATCCACGCGCAACAGCGCCTGCGCTTTCGAGAGCATCCCTTCCCGGACGAAGTCGGTGGCGATGGTCACTGCGGCGCGCGCCGTGCGCTTGCCGGTTCGGGTCTGGAGCATGTAGAGGGTGCCTTCCTCGACCGTAAACTCCATGTCCTGCACGTCTTTGAAGTACTGCTCGAGGTGTTGGCCGACCCGGCGGAGCTGCTCGTAGAGCTTGGGGAACGCTGTCTTGAGTTCGGCGATGGGGTTCGGGGTCCGGATGCCGGCGACCACGTCTTCGCCCTGAGCGTTCACGAGGTACTCGCCGTAGAACACGCGCTCGCCGGTCCCAGGATCGCGCGTGAAGCAGACCCCGGTGAGCGACTGCTTGCCCATGTTCCCGAACACCATGGACTGCACGGTGACCGCGGTGCCCAGCGAGTCGGGGATGTGGTGGAGCCGGCGATACACGTTCGCGCGCTCGTTATGCCATGATGCAAACACCGCGTTGATGGCCAGGCGCAGCTGCTCCATGGGATCTTCCGGAAACTCGATTCCCTTCTGCTGCCTGATGAGCTGCTGGTATTCAGCGACGAGCTCCCGGAGCGACTCGGCTGGAAGGTCGGCGTCGGTCTTCGCGCGGTGTTTGGCCTTTTGCCTGCTCAGCGCCTCCTCAAAGGATTTGCGCTCGACCTGGAGCACGACGTCGCCGAACATCTGAATGAAGCGGCGGGCCGCGTCATACGCAAACCGCGGATTCTCCGTCTTGACGATGAGCCCTTGCACCGTTTGGGTCGTGAGGCCAAGGTTCAAGATCGTGTCCATCATGCCGGGCATCGAGATCGCGGCTCCTGAACGGACCGAGACCAGCAGCGAGTTCTTCGGGTCGCCAAACCGCTTCTGCGTGATGCCTTCCAGCCACCGCAGCTTCTCCTTGAGCTCTGCCTCAAGACCGGCGGGCCAGCGCTCGCCCAGCTCGTAGAATTTCCGGCAGGCGTCGGTCGTGATCGTGAACCCCGGAGGGACCGGCACGCCCAGGCTCGTCATCTCGGCGAGGTTGGCCCCCTTGCCGCCCAGGAGCGGCTTCATGTCCGCGCGGCCATCGGCCCGGCCGGCGCCGAAGGCATAGATGAAGCGCGGCTTGGACCATTTGACCGAGGCGGTGCCCGTGCGGGGGATGGCAGTCCGTGTGGAGCTCGTGCGGGTGGCGGTGCCAGAGCGCTTCATTCAGGTCTCCTCGTTCTGTTGTAACAGGGTGAGTTTCGACAGGTCGGCAATGCGACCAGTATACAATGCGTTGATCGCCTCCATCAAGGCGAGGCGATTTTCCCGAATCGGCTCGTCCGGCACGTTGACCATCACGCGGTCGAAGAACTCGTGCAGCGGCTCAAAGAAGAGGCTGCCGAAGAGCCGGGTGGCTTCGGCGTAGGACTTTCGTTTGGCCAGTTGGGTGACTTCCCTTCCCTTCTGTTCGCAGAGCTCCCACAGCTTCCGTTCCTGCGGCTGCTGCAGGCGTGACGGGTCGACCGTCCGCGGCCTGGCCGGGGCGCCTTTCAGGATGTTCTGGGTTCGCTCGATGACCTTGGCCGCCTGGCGCAGGCCCGGATGGCCGTCAAGCTTGCGCAGGCTCACGATGCGGTCCATGGCATCCACGAGGTCCTCACAGGAGCTGGAGAGGACGGCGTCAATGTAGTCCTGGGCTGGCTTGGGTGGGGGCCAGTCGAAGGTGTACAACCGCTCGAGGAGGTACCGGCGGATCGGCTCGCGCACCTGGTCCTTCCCTGCCGCGTAGGGAGCCGTCGGCTGCCAGGCGGCGAACAAGCCGTCCAGCGGCAACGGCCGGTGGATTTTCCATGCGACTTCGACGATCCCCTGGGTTGCGCGGCGCAGCCCGAACGGGTCCTGGTCGCCGGTCGGCTCGATGCCGATGCTGAAATAGCTGGCCAGCGTGTCGTACTTGTCCAGGATCGCCAGGGCCGAACCGATCAGCGTTGTGGGCGATTTCCCAGCAAGCGGCAGGTAATGTTCTTCAATCGCCTGAGCCACCGGTTCCGGCTCTCCCGAGGCTCGGGCGTAGTACGTTCCCATCACGCCCTGGAGTGTCGGGAATTCCCGGACCAGAGAAGTGACGAGATCTGCTTTGGCCAGGAGACAGGCCCGCTGGAGATGGTGGAGTTCCTGCTGCGTTAGACCCCACATCTCGCCGAGAGCCGAGCTGAGGTGCCACACGCGTTGCGTCTTCTCCTCCATGGAACCGAGCTTCTCGTGGAAGGTGACGCGTGAGAGATTGGCGTTGGCTAGCGGCTGCTGCTTGTCCGCCTCGAAGAAGAGCAGGCTGTCCGCAAGGCGCGCATTGAGGATACGCTCGATGACGGCGCGCACCGCGGCGGGCTTGCCCGGCTTCCCTTCCAGGATGGCGACGAGCTTCGGCAGGAGCTTTCCGTTCGCCTCGAGGGCGAACACGCGCTGGTACTTCGCCATGCTCGCCAGCAGCACCTCGCGAGGCAATTCCAGATACGTCGGGTCGAAGCTGCCGGTCAGCGCTACCGGCGATTCGGTCAGATATGTGACTTCTTCCAACAGGCCGTGGCTGAGCATCTCCGGCGCGACGACGCCGCCGACACGACGCGCCTCGCGCCCCACCGATTGTTGAATTCGGCGTCTCCGCTCATCCTGATCGAGCAGAATGCCGGAGCGCTTGAGCGTCTGGAAGTAGTCGGGTATCGATGTCACGCGCACCGGTCGTAAGGCCTGGGGGCGTCCCACGCGAGTGTACGGAGCACTGGCCAGGTTGACGGTGCATCGAATGGGCGTGGTTCCGTAGAGGGCGAGCAGCCAGCGGATCGGACGGGCGAACCGAAGGTTGGTATTGTCCCAGCGCATCGTCTTGGGTGCTTTCAGCCACTGAATCAGCAGACCCGGCCACCCCGGCAACCATCTCTCAAATGATGCTGTGGTTTCCGGCTTACTCAGGTAGACATACTCGCCCTTGTCCGAGGAGACGATCTTGATCTGCTCGAGACTTCCGTCCCGCGAACGTAAAAAGCCTAGGAGCGCTTGAGTGGGTTTACCTGCGGCATCATATGCGGCCTGCTTAGACGGGCCGCGAATCTCTTCGCTCGGCTTTCGCTGGATCGCGTCAAGGCCGCGTACGAGTAGGACGAGCCGTCGAGGAGTGCCAAAGGATTCAACCTGCTTGAACGCAAGATGGTTTGCCTCCAGCAGGGCCTTCGCCTCAGTACCGAGCTGGTCGATCAGGCCGGGCAGATACGCGGCCGGCAGCTCTTCCGTCCCGATCTCAAGCAAGAGATCAGAGGTTTGGGACGTGGGACGTGGGACGTGGGACGTGGAGCGCTTGCTCGGTTTCTTCATGTCCCCTGTCCCCTGTCCCCTGTCCCCTGAGCGCGTTGTTGCTCCAGATATAATTCCGCGCACTGCTTGGCGAGGGTGCGGATGTGAAGGATGAGACGCGGCCGATCTGCCTGACTGACCGCCCCGCGCGCATCCAGCATGTTGAAGGTATGGCTGCACTTCAGGAGTTGCTCGTAGGCGGGCATCAGCGCCCCTTCCTTCTTCAGGAGGCGGTTGGCGTCGGATTCGTATTTCGCGAAGAGCTCCTGGTGGAACGCCACGTCGGCCAGCTCGAAGTTGTACCGCGAGCCCTCACGTTCGTTGGCCAGGTGCAGGTCGCCGTACGAGGCGCCGGGGCCGTAGGCGAGCGCATAGACGTCATCCGTGCCCTGGGCGAACATCGCGACCCGCTCAAGCCCATACGTGATTTCACAGGAGATCGGGTCCAGATCAAGACCTCCCACCTGCTGGAAGTAGGTGAACTGGGTGACCTCGAGGCTGTCCAACCAGACCTCCCAGCCCAACCCCCAGGCGCCAAGCGTGGGCGACTCCCAGTCATCCTGCACGAAGCGGAGGTCGTGATCCTCGAGCCTCAGCCCGCAGGCGCTCAGGCTCTTGAGGTAGCGTTGCTGGACATCATCAAGCGCGGGTTTGAGGAGCACTTGGTACTGGTAGTACCGCTGCATCCGCAAGGGATTGTCCCCATAGCGGCCGTCGGTCGGCCGGCGGGAGGGTTGGACATAGGCGGTGCGCACGGGAGCGCGTCCCAAGGCCCCGAAAAAGGTGGCGGGATGAAAGGTGCCCGCGCCCATTTCCATATCGTAGGGTTGGACGATGACGCAGCCCTGGCGCTCCCAAAACGTGTCCAGCGTGCGAATCAACCGTTGGAACGGCATGGCCGCGTTGCTCATACCAGCAAGGTCTTCAACGGATGGTCCAATCGCCACCGGAGGAAGTCATCAAGCCGCCGTCTCAGCATCGGGATGACGGGGGTTGCGAGTGTTGGCGGGGCATCCGCTCTTGCCAAGACGCCCAGCGCTTCAAGCAGCGCGGGCTCCGCCACCACGGCTTTTGGATCCTCATGGAGGCACGCCTCGCACACCAACCCCCCCTGTCGCGCGCTCCAGTAGCCGACTCGCTGCACAGCCGCGCCGCAGCCGGCGCACGCATCCAGTTGCGGCTGAAACCCCGCCAGCCGAAGGAGCCTGACGATAAAATGGAGACGCGCGGTCAGGAGATCGCTTCCTCCCAACGCGAGATGCTTCAAGGTTTGCCTGAGCAACTGGTAGGTGGCCGGCTGCGGTTCTTCCAACGGCACCACCGCATCCACCAGCTCGGCGCATAAGCCGGCTAGTTGCGCCGTCTCCAGATCGCGCTGCACCGCCTCCAGCGGATCCAGCAGGTCGCATTGCGTGATGAGATGAAGCTGGCTCGCGTGCGTGTCATAGAACACGATCCGGTTGATCGTCAGCGGTTCCAGGGCGCTGTGATAGCGGGAAGGCTGGGCGCGCAGGCCCTTGACCAGCCCCTTGAGCTTTCCGAAACGGTCCGTGAGGCAGCTGAGCGTGACGCTGGTCTCCCGGAAGGGATACCGCCGCAACACAATCGCGTCCGCCGTATGCAGCCCCATTAGCTGGGCCGGGTGGGATCAGCGCCAGGGAGCCGGAGCAGCCAATCCTCCAGCGCCCGCATCCGCCGCTGCTGGGTTGTTGTGCGATCCTCGTGGCCCGCCCAATGGAGCAGGCCGTGCACGACATACCGAGCAAGCTCGTCCGAGTAGGAAAGGCTGTGGCGTCTCGCATACGTGTGCGCCGACCGGGGGGCGATGAGGATTTCCCCGACGGTCTGCTGACGCCCTCGTGCGCGCGGCCAGGAATTCAGGGGACGATCGTAACGAAAACTCAGCACGTCCGTTGAGCGATCGTGGCGCAAAAATCGTTTGTTCAGGATCCGCATGCGTCGCGGTCCGATGAAGGCGATCGTCAGTCCGCCAGCCGTTCGGATGCGCAGACGTCGAATCGCGAGCCGGGCCAGGCGCGCCACACCGGCTGTGTTGACGGGAAGTTCCCGTTGGGTATTGATCACCTCAACCACCATCGACCGAATGCGGAATGGAGCATGCGGAATGAACGGGTGGTCGCCGGTGAAGAGGCCCAATTCCGCACTCCGAATTCCGCGTTCCGAATTCTCTAGCAGTGGTTTCATACATCCCTTCATGGGGCGGGTCCGATCGGCTGCCACCCCACTGCTCCTCGCCGCGCCGGACGCTCGCCGTCGTCGGCTGCGGGCCAGTGGGGGCCCGATCAGCCGCCACCCGCCGCACAGAGGGATGGATGAAACCGGTTCTAGTGTTTGGCGTTCTGGTGGTTGTTCTGCTCATAGGCGTGAATGATGGCCTGCACCAGTTCATGCCGCACCACATCTTGCCCGCTAAACAGGGTGAACTTAATGCCTGGAATGGCGGCGAGCAGCGTCTGCACTTGGATGAGCCCCGAGGGTTTGTCGGCCGGCAGATCCACTTGGGTGACGTCGCCCGTGATGACCGCCTTCGAATCAAACCCGAGCCGCGTCAGGAACATTTTCATCTGCTCGCTCGTGGTATTCTGCGCTTCATCCAGGATGATGAACGAATCGTTGAGCGTTCGTCCGCGCATGTAGGCCAGCGGGGCGACCTCGATGATGCCGCGGTCAAGGTAGCGCTGGACCAGGCCAGATGGGTTTTACCGGTGCCGGCGGGCCCGATGCCGAAGACGATGTCGTGGGCACGCATGGCATCAACGTAGACCTTCTGTCCCGGGGTGCGCGGTATCACGAACCGGCGCTTCGAGGGAACCTCGATCCGTTCCTGGTAGACTTGGCGCAATTGGATGAGTCGGCTATCTTGGAGCGCGCGGAGGGCGTAGTCGACGTCATCTTTGCGCAGGGGCGCACCGGAGCGCACGACGACGAGCAAGTCATCGAGGAGCTTCATCGCGTTCGCCACCGCCTCGTCGGATCCGTTGAGTTTGATCACGCCGGCGCGCGCCACGACGGAAACCCCAAGGGCCTGCTCGATCCTGCGCAGGTGCTGATCATGCTTCCCAAACAGCGCCTGGGCCTCTTGGTCGCTCCGAAAGGCGAGCGATTGCTCAGCCATCTCGTCTCCTGCTTGAGCCGGCGGCCCGCGGCGTGACGCCGCTGCCGTTATTTCTTGAACGTGGTGCCTTCATCATCATGAGCGGCGGGGCTACTCCCTGAGGTTCCTCGCGGGATGTTGAGGCGCATGCCGGCCCGCACCCGATCCGGAGCCTTGAGCAGGTCGCGGTTGGCGTCAAAAATTCTTCGCCACCGCGTGGCCTTGCCGTAGATCTCGGGTTTTGCCGCAATGGACCAGAGCGAATCCCCTGGCTGCACGACGTAGATGTCGTAGGGTTGGGAAGCTGCGGGGGGGCTCCCTTCGCTCATCGTTGTCTCCGGGGGGGCGACGGCATCCAGACTCATCTGGTCGCTTGTCCGTTTCGGTTTGTAAAAGCTCGGGATCTCAATCTCGGTTTCGAGCATTTGTCGGGTTGGCCGCTGGCCGGGTGCTTCGGCGGAGGTTCCAACCAGATAGCCGCGGTTTCCCCCCTCAAGTTGCAAGTCAACCCGCGGTACCTCCTTGAGCCGTGTCGCCGTGCGGCACCCAACGAGTGCAAGGATGCCGACAACCGTTCCCATGATCTGTACCCATCGGCGCATCAGTGGCCTCCTCTGATTCTGCTCCCCGTCAGGGGGGTTCGGTTACCACGACAATTCCGAGTTCCTTTAGCTGCATCGCGGTGACTGGCGACGGCGCATCGGTCACCGGATCCACCGCCTTCTGCGTTTTCGGAAAGGCAATGACTTCTCGAATTGAGGAGGCATGGGTGACCAACGCGATCAGCCGGTCTAATCCCAGCGCAAATCCCCCGTGGGGCGGCGCCCCGTAGGCGAAGGCCTGGAGCAAAAACGCAAACCGTTCCCGCACCGTGTCGTCGGTGAGCCCCAGCACGTTGAAGATGATTCGCTGCACCGCCTCCTGGTGAATCCGGATGCTGCCGGATCCCAACTCCGTCCCGTTGAGGACGAGATCATACGCTCGCGAGCGAGCCGAACCCGGCTCGTGCGCGAGCCGCTCAAGATCCTCCGGATGCGGGGCGGTGAACGGGTGATGCGCCGACTCCCACCGCTTCAGCTCGGCGTTCCAATGGAAGAGCGGGAACTCGGTGATCCAGCAGAACGCCCAGGGCATGGCGGGGGTGCGCAGGTCCGGTTTCTCGCTGCGGTACCGCTCTTGCGCTTGGCGATGCGTGAGGCGGGGAAATGGGATCGTCAAGGGCACGTGGAGCTCATCCTTGAAGACGCGGCTGAGGACTTGCTCAATGACAGCAAACACATCTGCTTCATCCACGAATGACATCTCGAGGTCCAGTTGGGTGAATTCCGGCTGGCGGTCGGCGCGCAAATCCTCATCACGGAAGCAGCGGGCCACTTGGAAGTACCGTTCCAGGCCGGCGACCATCAAGAGCTGTTTGAAGAGCTGCGGTGATTGGGGCAGCGCGAAGAAGCGGCCGGGGTTCACCCGGGACGGCACCAGGTAGTCCCGCGCCCCCTCGGGCGTGGATTTTGTCAGGATGGGCGTTTCCACTTCGAGAAAGCCCAGGTCGTCGAGCGTCTGGCGCATGCGATGGATGATCCGGTGCCGGAGTATCAGTTTCTGTTGGCTGGACGTCCGCCGAAGATCAAGGTAGCGCCATTGCATCCGCACGTCCTCGGAGACCTCCGCCTGGTCATCGATCTCAAACGGTGGAGGGCTTGCCGGGTTGAGGACGATGACCGCGCTGGCCGCCACCTCGACCATCCCGGAGGGCAGTTTGGGGTTTTCCGTCCCCTTGGGACGAGCGCGCACCATGCCGTCGATCCGCAGGACGTACTCCGGGCCCAGCGCTTTCGCCTGCTGGTGCAAGGCGGGGTCGGTCCTCGCGTTGAAGACGACCTGGGCCATGCCGGATCGGTCGCGCAGATCGAGGAAGCTCACCCCGCCGTGATCGCGGCGTCGGTGCAGCCATCCGCACAGTGTGACCGGCTTGCCGATCTGCGCATCGGTCAGCTCCCCGCAGCCGTGTGTTCTCAGCATGGTGAGGAGGAAGGATCGGAGGATTTCAGTGTTCGAGCCATCTCATCGACGAATGCATCAAGCGGTACGGTCCGCTCACTCTTGCCAAGATCGCGGGAGCAGGAACGCGGGCCGAGTTCCCTGAGAGAAATCATGCGTTCCTGGAGTTCCCGCTGTCCCAGGATTGCGACGAATTGACAGCCCGCCTGGTCGGCCTCGCGCAATTGAGCCTTGAGGCTTTTTTGATCGTACCCCATCATCGCCGGAACCCCATGCTCACGCAGCTGCTGGATGAGGCGGAATCCTTCTGTGGTGAGTTCGGGCTGCGTGATCGCCAGATACATCCCTCTTCGCTGCGGCCAGGCCTCTGTGGATTTGGGCGACCCAGCCACCATCAGCACGCGTTCGATCCCGGCGGCGAAACCGATCGCACCCATCGATGGGCCGCCCAGCTCCTCGACCAAATGGTCATAGCGCCCCCCTGCCGCGATGGCATCCTGGGCCCCGAGCCCCTTGGCCCGGACCTCGAAGACTGTCCTGGTGTAATAGTCGAGCCCGCGCGCGAAGACCTTCGTGTCATCGAAGGTGATCTCGGCCTCCTTCAGGCCGCGGCGCACCTCATTGAAGTGCTGCGCGCAGTCCTCGCACAGCAAAAAGGGCGAGCCCTCGATGCTCCATGCAATCTGGTGGCACGTCGGATGTTTGCAGTCGAGGACGCGGAAGACGTTTTTCTCGAAGCGGGCCTGGCATTCCTTGCACAGCGTTGAGAACTGCGGTTTCAGCCGCTCACGCAGCTTCGTGGCAGAGCGTTCTTGGTCCTTCCGACAACCCATGCTGGAGAACCAGACCATCGCGTCCCGGACGCCGCACGCCTGCAGGATGTGGACGCACAGGACAATGACCTCCACGTCCACCCACGGGCTCTGGGATCCGATCGCCTCCACCCCGTACTGGTGGAACTGGCGGAAGCGCCCGGCCTGCGGCCGTTCGGCGCGGAACATCGGCCCGAGATAGAAGAGCTTGGCAAACCCCTCGGTTTTGTCGAGGTGATGCTCGAGGTAGGCCCGCACGACGGAGGCGGTTCCCTCCGGCCGCAGCGCGATCTCGTGCCCCCCCCGGTCTTCGAAGCGGAACATCTCCTTCTGAACGATGTCGCTCGTCTCCCCAACGGAGCGGAGGAAGAGCGCGGCGTCTTCGATCAGGGGAGTGCGGATCTCTCGGTAGCCGTACAGGCGGGCGATCCGACGGGCCGTATGCTCCACCGTCGACCACTGCTTGACCTCGTCGCCGAACACGTCGGTCGTGCCCCGAAGGGCCTGAAAACCCATGGGTGCGCTCTACGCGGCGTTCGTGAGTAACGCGGGATCTCGTGCGAAATCGCTCATGATATTACAGGCCGGGACCAGATCCGGGAGGCTGAGTGGTGTCCGAAACGGATCTAGGCGTGTCGGATAGGCGGGATGACCTATTTGATGTCCTGGCGCATGAGGAGGCCAGGTTTGAATACGACCACCCGCTTGGGCGGCACCGGGACTTCCTGACCGGTCTTCGGGTTTCGGCCCCT
>JACPXS010000020.1 GCA_016196415.1 Candidatus Omnitrophota bacterium | reverse complement strand
TGACGAAGGCCGGCCCCCCGCTCCCACGACGGTAGGGTCAGCCACGTTCTAAGAGCGCCCATCAACATGACTGCGGGGCGCTCTCGGTGAAGGGTGCAGGCTGGAGGGTGAAGGCATCGCTCGATCTCCTGCCCCTGTGCCCCTCCACCCGGCACCCAGAGCAGCCAAGGTCTTGTTGATCGCTGCTCTAAATGAGTGTACGAAGGGGGACTTTTTGCCCAGGCGAGAGTCTGACTGGAATCACCGACGCACGTGAACATCTCGAGGGTGGTTCCAGTGACCCCGAGCAAACCCCGCCAACAGCGGGGCGCGTCGAGGGGCGACCCTTCGACAGGCTCAGGGTCAAGGCGCCCCCATGTGCAGGGGCATCTGTGGACGCATCTCGGTGAACGTGAGGCCTCCTTCCGTTAAGATATCGACGGAAGGAGGGTTCTTCCTGCGTGTGTCACACGGTTTGTTTGAGCACCAAGAGGACATGGTGGATACGCATCGAGATGCCATTCAGGCGATGGCGAGCTTCGTCGAAGAGCAGCTGACATGGCTCAATCCGATCGGAGAGCGTTGGCAGCCAAGTGACATCCTTCCCGACCTTACGGCCGATAACTGGCGCGAATCGGTCCAGCGGCTTCGTGAGGGGGCTGCCGGACTCTCGGACGAGCTGCTCGTCGTCCTCATCGGTGACACCGTCACCGAGGAAGCGTTACCGTCCTACCAGACCATGACCAACCGGCATCCGGGGGTGACGGATGAGACCGGGGCCAGCGATCACCCCTGGGCCCGGTGGACGCGAGGCTGGACAGCGGAAGAAAACCGCCACGGCGAACTGCTCAGCAGATACTTATACCTCTCAGGTCGAGTGAACATGCACGCCGTGGAAATCACGACGCAGCATCTGATTTGCAACGGCTTCGACCCAAAGACGGCCAACGATCCTTACAAAGGCCTGATCTACACCTCCTTTCAAGAGCGGGCCACAAGAATCTCGCATGGCAATGTGGCCCAGGTGGCCAACCAGGGCGGCGACGCCCTGCTCGGCAAGATTTGCAATCTGGTGGCGGGGGACGAAGCTCGACATGAGGAAGCCTATAAAGGCTTTGTCAAGAAACTGTTGGAGCTCGACCCGCACGGGACGCTGGTGGCCTTTGCGGAGATGATGAAAACCACAGTGACGATGCCCGCCCGCCTGATGTCCGACGGTATCGAGCGCGATCTGTTCAGCCGATTCTCAGTGGTGGCGCAGCGCATCGGCGTGTATACCGCCCGCGATTACGCGAACATTATCGAGCATCTGGTGACGTATTGGCAGGTCCCGGGGATGTCCGGCTTATCCGGTGCCGCGGCGGAGGCCCAGGACTATCTCTGCGGTTTGGCAGCGCACTATCAACGCTTTGCCGAACGAGTCGAAGCGCGGCCTGCGCGGCAGCCAAGAGCTCCGCTGAGTTGGATTTTTGATCGGTCGGTCTAGACTCAGCAGGTTCGTCGAACCTCTCACCCGCGGAGTTCGTTATGCAAAAAAGAGGGCCGTCGAGTCCTCCTGTTTGCTATCTGGAACACGATCACGCGTTGCGGTTTGATTCATCATCCGGGGGGCGGTATACTCAACCTCCTGAGGGTTCAATGAGTCTTCCTGTGACGGTCAACGTGAGGCAGGAGGAAGAAAACCCGCTATTCCCATCCCACACCGACCCAAGGAGGGATCATGCCTGTCACCGGTCTGGCTGCGGCTCGCATTGATGAGCAGAAGCTGCACGCGTTTGTTGGGAAAGTCGTCGAGGATTTCGGCGCGGCCTTGAGCTCGATGCTCGTCTACATCGGGCAGAAACTCGGGCTCTATGCGGCGATGGCCGAGGCCGGCCCGGTGAACCCTGAGGAGCTGGCGCGGCGCACCGGGCTGACGGAGCGCTACCTGCGCGAGTGGCTCCTGAACCAGGCCGCTGGCGGTTACGTCGCGTACGATCCGACTACCGGACGGTACCACCTGCCGCCTGAGCAGGCGGTTGCCCTGACCGATGATACCAGCCCATTTTTTGTGGGCGGGGGATTTTACGTCATCAAGGCGATGCTGCACGCCGAGCCGCGCATCTCCGAAGCCTTCCGCGTGGGCGGGGGGATGTTGTGGGGCGAGCATGACCCGGACCTGTTTGTCGGCACGGAGCGCTTTTTTCGCCCGGGCTACGCAACCCACCTCATCGCATCGTGGATCCCTGCGCTGACCGGCATCGAGGCCAAGCTGCGCATCGGATCCCGCGTGGCGGATGTGGGCTGCGGCCACGGGGCCTCGACCCGCATCATGGCGCAGGCCTTTCCGAACTCGCGCTTCTGGGGCTTCGACAGCCACGAAGCCTCGATTGAGCATGCCAAGCGCGCCGCGGCGGAAGCGAACGTGAGCGATCGCGTGACCTTCGAGGTGGTGGAAGCCGCGCGCATTCCGCCGAAAGGCTACGAGCTCATCACGTTCTTCGACTGCCTGCATGACATGGGCAACCCCACCGACGCTTGCCGCCGGGCCTACGAAGCCCTGGCGCCCGAGGGCAGCGTGCTGATCGTCGAACCGATGGCCGGCCACCGGATCGAGGAGAACTTCAACCCTATCGGGCGCACCTTCTCCGCAGCCTCGACGCTCTGCTGCACGGCCAACGCCTTGGCCCACGGGGGACAAGCCCTCGGCGCGGTCGCGACTGATGCAGCCCTCCGCGAGGCGGTCTGCGCCGGCGGGTTCACCCAGTTTCGCCGGGCCGCCGAAACGCCCTTTAACCGCATCTTTGAAGCCCGTCGGTAACGGCGTTGGAACGCAGACGAGTGGATCCCTTGGTCCCCACCGCGTCCCGTCTGGCCAGACAGTAGAGCTCACCCCCCATCTTGGGCGAACCACGTGGCGGACGCCAGGCGGCCAGATGCCAGGAGCGATGACGATGGCGTGCAAGAAACCACCGGGACGTCGAGGATGTGATGCTCGGGAGGCGACCACGCGCGCCTCATGAAACCGCGGGATCGCGCGTGGCTTGCTGCGGGGGCCTTCGCCCTGCTGGCAATCGGCGTGGGTTCTCGCTGGCGCTTCCCTGCCCGTCCGGCAACACGACGCTCATCTCAGGCTACCCCACCGTTCAGCGCCACGTCTTCGCTCATCGTCACAGCACCCCCCGCAGCCGCTCAACCCGGAGCCGCCATGCCACACAACGCGCACGAGCGTCAACCGAATCGCCTCGTTCATGAGAAGAGCCCCTACCTACTGCAGCATGCCTATAATCCCGTCGACTGGTATCCCTGGGGCGAGGAGGCGTTTGCGAAGGCGAAGCGTGAGGAGAAACTCGTTTTCCTGTCCATCGGCTACTCGACGTGCTACTGGTGCCATGTCATGGAGCAGGAGTCGTATGACAATCCGGCTATCGCCCAGTTGATGAACGACCAGGTGGTCTCGATTAAGGTGGACCGAGAGGAGCGGCCGGATCTCGATGCGATCTACATGAACGCGGTGACGGCCTTGACCGGATCGGGCGGCTGGCCTCTCAACGTGTTCCTGACTCCGGAGGGCAAGCCGTTTTGGGGTGGGACGTATTTCCCGCCGGAAGACCGGCAGGGATCTCCGGGGTTCCCAACGGTCCTGCGCTCCGTGACGCAGGCCTGGCAGACGCGCCGCGATGAGATCCTGCAGTCCAGCCAGTCGCTGACCCAGGCGATTCAGGCCGGCGCAGGGGAGCGTTCGTCGGCTCAGCTCACCCCGGCGATCCTCGACGCGGGCGCTGAGCAATTGGCGCAGCAGTATGACGCGGCCTCCGGCGGATTCGGGCCGGCGCCAAAGTTTCCACGCAGTCACGCCCTCTCGTTTCTCCTGCGCGTGTGGTCGCGAAAGCACGAGCCGAGCATCCTCGAGATGGTCACCGCCACGCTCGAGGCGATGGCCCGCGGCGGGATCCATGACCAACTGGGCGGGGGCTTCCATCGCTACTCCACCGATGCGCGGTGGCTGGTGCCCCACTTTGAGAAGATGCTCTATGACCAAGCCCTGCTGGCGCGCACCTACCTTGAAGCCTACCAAGTGACGGGCCGGCGGCAGTATGCCGAAATCGCGCGTGACATCTTCGAGTATGTCCTGCGCGACCTGCGTGATCCCCAGGGGGCGTTTTACTCCGCCGAGGACGCCGGTGAGGTGGGCCAGGAAGGCCGCTTCTATGTCTGGACATCGCGTGAGATCCAGGACCGACTCGGGACGGACACCGCGGATCTGGTGAGCCGGTTTTACGGCGTGACGGCCATGGGGAACTTCGAGCATGGCGCGAATATCCTGCATATCACCGCCCCGCTCGAGTCGTTGGCCGGCGCCCAGGGCCGCTCCGTCGAGCAGGTGCGCGCGCAGCTCGAGGCGGCGCGAGCCAAGCTGCTGGCGGTCCGCCAACAGCGCGCGCGTCCGCATCGGGACGATAAGATTCTGACCGACTGGAGGCGACCTTTGACGCCCAGTGGCTGGCGCAGGCCACGCGTCTCACCCAGGACATGCTGCGCCTGTTCTGGGATGCGCGACACGGCGGGCTGTTCTTCAGCGGCGAGCGCAACGAGCCGCTCATTGCCAAGACCAGGGAGCTTTACGACGGCGCCCTGCCGTCAGGCAATTCTGTGGCGGCGCTCAATCTCACTCGGCTGGGGTTGTTGACGATGGACGACGAATTCCGACACTACGCCGAGGAACTGTTTCGGGCCTTCTCCGGCCAAGTCAGCCACATGCCCACCGCCTTCCCGCAGTGGCTCATCGCGCTCGACGTGTGGTTGGGTCCTGCGCAAGAGATCATCATCGCAGGGAATCCTGAAGCGGCGCAGACCCGCGCCATGCTTCGAGCCGTCCACGACCGATTCCTGCCTCGCGCGGTTGTCGCGCTCCACCCATCGGATGGCACCGCCGCAGCGATCGAAGCGGTGATGCCGTTCATCAACACCCAGCACGCCATTCAGGGCCGACCCACCGCCTACGTCTGCGAACACTCCGTCTGCAAGCTCCCGACGACCGATCTCTCAACGTTCGTGTCGCTGCTGGACGCCGCTCGCGAACGCTGACGCGAATCGTGCCCGCGCAACCCTGGAGGTTTCATCCATGGTGATGGCGCTCTGGTGCGCCGTGATCGTCCTGGCGTACGCGAATGGAGCCAATGACAATTTCAAGGGCGTGGCGACGCTCTTCGGCAGCCGCACCATGAGTTACCGACAGGCGCTGTCGTGGGCCACGGTCACGACGTTTGCCGGATCGATGACGGCCCTGCTGCTGGCCCGAGGGCTCGTCAGCGTCTTTAGCGGAACGGGGCTGCTGTCGGAGCGCGTGGCGGGTTCCTCGCCGTTTTTGCTTGCGGTCGCGCTCGGCGCGGCACTCACGGTGATCATCGCCACAGGCACCGGCCTGCCGATCTCCACAACCCATGCGCTCACCGGGGCGCTCGTGGGAGCGGGGTTCGTCGCAGCCGGGTCCGTCAACCTCAGCCAGCTTGGGCATCGGTTCGTCCTTCCGCTGGCGACCAGCCCGTTCATGAGCCTGGGGATCACCGGAGTGCTCTATCCCATCTTTCGTCGGATCCGCAGAGCGCTTGGGGTGGAGCGGCAGATGTGCCTGTGTGTCGACGGCGGGGTGTGGCAGCCAATCACCGCGACCTCGAGCGGCGCCGCCGCGCTCCAAGCGTCAGGGATGACGCTCAGCGTGGGGCAGCTGCGCCAGTGCGCGGAGCGTTATCACGGTCGGGTCCTCGGGATCGACGCGCAACACATCCTGGATCGGATCCACCTCGTTTCCGCCGGCGCGGTGAGTTTCGCGCGAGGCCTCAACGATACGCCCAAGATTGCGGCGATGCTCATCGCGGCCAAGGCGCTTCACGTCCCCTTGCCCGCCGCGCTGCTCCTGACGGCGATCGCGATGGCCCTGGGCGGGCTGCTGAACGCCCGTCGCATCGCCGCCACCATGAGCGAGCGGATCACCGCGATGAACCACGGCCAAGGCTTCACCGCGAACCTGACGACGAGCCTGTTGGTGCTCGTGGCCTCGCGATTCGGGCTGCCCGTCTCGACGACGCATGTCGCCTGCGGCAGCCTCTTTGGCTTAGGGGCGGTCACCGGCCAGGCGCGCTGGACCATGATTCGCACGATCGTGACGGCCTGGCTGGGAACGCTGCCGGTTGCCGCGTGCTTGGCCGCGCTCACCTACCGGATCATTGCTTAAGACATGCCGCGTCGTACGCGCAACACCATGGACGCGGGATTCGCGCGTTCGCTACTCGTGGCCCTAACCGGTGCGCTGGTCCTTGGCATCATGGGCCAAACGCGGGCTGAGGAGACGATGAACAACGCAACCGGAGCTGAGGCACGCCGCAGGGCCGTGGCGACATTTGCGGGAGGATGTTTCTGGTGCATGGAGCCGCCGTTTGAGAAGCTCGAGGGGGTGCTGTCGGTCACCGCGGGCTATGCGGGAGGAACCGAACCTCATCCGACGTACGAAGCGGTGTCATCGGGCAAGACGGGCTACGCGGAATCCGTTGAAATCGTCTACGATCCGGCGCAGATCAGCTATGAGCAGCTGGTCGAGGTGTTCTGGATGAACATCGACCCGACGACGCCGAATCAGCAGTTTGCCGATAAGGGCCGGCAGTATCGGACGGCGATCTTCTATCACACGGAGGAGCAACAACGGCTGGCGGAGGCCTCGAAAGCGAAGCTCGGGCGGTCCGGCAAGTTCCAGGCGCCGATCGTCACTGACATTGTTCCCGCCACGCCCTTCTACCCGGCCGAAGAGTACCATCAGGATTACTCCAAGAAACACCCCCTGCAGTACAAGCTGTATCGGATCGGCTCGGGCCGGGAAGGCTACTTGCAGCGCCTCTGGGGTGGGCGGCCGCGGTAACGTGCCGTGTTGGAGATCAGGTGGTTGGCGGGGCCATTCTAGAACCGGTTTCATGCATCCCTTCATGGGGCGGGTCCGATCGGCTGCCACCCGCCGCACAGAGGGAATGATGAAACTGCTTCAACTAACCACGTCGCGTTCACACATCCCCAAACAGCCTGCGTTGCTGTGGGAGCGCCGCGTTCAGGGCGGATGCTGGGGCGTCGGGATGATTGCGCTGCTGCTCAGTCCGTTGCAGGTACAGGCGGAGCAGCCACCGCATCCCTCGAATCCTGGAGAACCGGTGCAAGGGTTACAGGTGGTCCTTGCAGCCGCCCACTCCACCTGGCCCTCGGGCGCGGCCGCCACGCTTGAGGCGACGCTCAAGAACGTGGGGACACAACCGTTCGTCGTGGATGTGTTTGGAGACGTGAACGAGCTCTACTCCTGGAAGCATCGATCGAACTACCTGCCGAGTTGCTGGATGTTGGCATGGCGCCGGCGCCTCCCGTTCGCCGGGTCGATGCGAGGAATTGCGACGCTGGCTCCGAGCCAATTCGTGCTGTTGCACCCTGGCGAATCCCATACCAAGCCGTTGTCGTTGCCGCTCCATCATGTGCCGGCTGGGACGTACTGGTTTCGGCTCAGCTACGCTCCGAGAGCAGCCAATCCAGCGTTTCACTTCCCTCAGGATTGGGTTAAACAGCAGCTCCCGCCTGAGCCCGTTTGGACCGGGATAGCGTTCTCAAACGCGCTGACCCTTGAGGTGGTGGATGCCCCATAGCCTGGCTTCGGGCCGGCTTGGTGGTTGACGCGGCTGTGGTGAGAGGTCAAGCGCCATCCAGGCCGCAAGAGCCTGCGAATGGTGTCCTCATTTGGTGGGTGACGCAAAGCTGGGGGCCCCCGCCTGCCCGCAGCCGACGACGGCGAGCGTCCGGCGCGGCGAGGACGGGTGGGGTAGCGCAGCGGGCCTCCGCCTGCGGCGGGCGGCACTCCCATCGCCGACCCCGCCGAGAGGCGGGGTGCCCGGCTCGGTCGCAGGCCCTGCCAAATGAGGACAGTACCCTGCGAATGGTCACCTTGACTACAGCAGCTCCCGGCGCCCTTCCAAGGCGCGGGTGAGGGTCGCTTGATCGGCGTACTCGAGGTGACTTCCAACCGGAATGCCAGAGGCAATGCGGGTCAACTTCACCCCACGCGGACGGAGGAGTTTGGAGAGGTACGTGGCGGTCACCTCGCCATCTTTATCCGCGTCGGTGGCCACGATCACTTCCTGAATCCCCCCCTCCGCGAGCCGACGCAGCAGCTCATCGATCTTCAATAGTTCAGGCCCGATGCCCTCCAGCGGGGCGATGGCCCCCAGCAGCACATGATACAAACCTCGGTACGCGCCGGTCTTCTCGACGGCGAGAACGTCTTTCGGCTCTTCCACAATACACAGCAGCGAGGCATCGCGCGATGGCTCTTGGCAGACGGGGCAGCGCGGCGACTCGCTCAGATTGAAACAGATCTCGCAAAAGCGCAGGCGCTCCTTCATCTCGACGATCGCTTGGGCTAGTTCACCGACTTCTTCTCGAGAGGCGCGCAGCAGGTGGAAGGCCATGCGCTCTGCCGAGCGGGGACCCACTCCGGGGAGTTGTTCCAACGCCTCCAGCAATCGGGTGAGCGGTCGAGCGTACGTCAGCATCCCCTCACACCCACAAGACAGACCTCCGTGTACGGGATCTCGCGCGGAGCTCGAATCATCCTGTCGTCCTCGGCGGCTCGAGAACTGTTGCGTTGAACAGATTCACGATATCCTGCACCAGGGGCGGGACCGTTGGGCTAGCGGAGGATGGCAGGGTTGCGGGCGGTGTCCCTGGCACGGGCTCTGGACGCGTCGCGTACTGCACCGTGATGGGCTGCTGCGCCGACTCGCCCAGCAGCCCCTCGATGAGGCGTCGGTTCTCCGCCAGGTTTAACATCTCCTGGTGCAGCGCAAACCCCGGCAGCCCCACCATCAAGACACGCCCATCAAGCTGCAGTAGTTTCGCCTCCGCCAGGTACGCAGCCAACGACATCTTCTTCGCTCCGAGCCGTTCCAAAAAACTCGGCCAAATCGTTGTGATGGCCTCAAGGGAGGCGGACGCGGACTCTTGCGCGGCTGCCTGCGCCGGAGAGATCGGGACGTTTTCGGACGGGCTCGCGCTCGACCTGGCGCCGGAAGGTTCTTGGCCTGCGACGGCCTGAGGCGCTCGCGCGCCGACCAGATCCCCCGGCAACGCGTCGGGGCGCATCATGCCTGGGCCGATGCGTTCGAGGTGATGAGCGATCTGCTCAAGCGATTGCCACTGCTCTCGAGTAGCCAGCTTCATCACCACAAGCTCCAAGATCGTCTGGGCCAGGGGACTGCGGCGGACCATCTCATAGGCGCCGGTCAGCACCTGCAGGAAGAGGAGCAGCTCCTGCGGGGTGGTGTGCTGGGCTTGGGTCTCCAACCGTTTCAAGCGATCCTGGGGCTCATCGACCAGTTGAGCCACGGCGTCCTCGCGGGCGGAGGCCTGCTGAATGCTGGCGACGACCAGGAGGTTGCGCACGTGGCGCAGCAGTCCCGTGAGAAGTTGCAGCGGATCCTTCCCCCGCTCGCGCTGGCGCATGAGGATGACCAGCGCGTCCGGAGCCTGGCGATCCA
>JACPXS010000019.1 GCA_016196415.1 Candidatus Omnitrophota bacterium | reverse complement strand
GCTGGCCGCGCGGCTCGGGGTGGCGCTCACCTATCCAGACGCCCAGGCAGTTTTCGCCGACCTGGCCAAGACCGAGCGTGAGTTTCAGGGCCTGTCATACGAGTCCATCGGCGACCACGGCGCGCTTCTAAAAAGTGCCAGGCACTTTTAAGGGGGGATTTCGGTGGATCTGTGGATAAACCTGTGGATAAAGCTCGGGGTCAGCCTCCTCGTACTGGGCGGGGTGCTCAACTTTGCGGGCATGCAGGCGTGGCTTGAGCGCAAGCAGAGCGCGCTGATGCAGGACCGCATCGGCGCCAACCGCGCCACCTTTACCGTCCCCTGGTGGCTGGGCGGCGCGCCGGTCAACTGGGTGCTGCGCAAGCTCGGCGGTCTTGGCATCCTGAACGCCCTGGCGGATGTGCTGAAGCTCTTCACGAAAGAGGACATCGTGCCGGCGCAGGCGGACCGGTTCCTGCACACGCTGGCGCCCTGGCTCTCCATGTTCTTCGCCCTGATCGCGTTCGCCGCCATCCCGATCGGGCCCCCGATTGAGCTGTTCGGTCGCACCATCCCGCTCCAGGTGGCCGACGTCAACGCGGGGCTGCTCGTCGTGCTGGCGCTCGCCTCCATCGGCATCTACGGCGTGATCCTGGGGGGCATGGTCTCCGGCAGCAACCTGGCCACCCTCGGCGGGCTGCGGGCCACCTCGCAGATGCTGGCCTACGAGATTGCGCTGGGCGTTTCGCTCATCGGGGCGGTCATCTGCTACGGCAGCCTGGACCTGCAGACGATCGTGGCGCGGCAGGGGAGGTTGTGGTGGGGCTGGCTGCCGAACTGGGGGGTGCTGCTCCAGCCAATCGGCTGCCTCATCTTCATGACGGCAGCACTTGCCGAAACCAAGCGCGTGCCCTTCGACCTGCCCGAGGGGGAGCCGGAGATCATCGGCTACTTCGCCGAGTATAGCGGGATGAAGTTCGGCCTCTTCTTCCTGACCGATTTCATCGAGGTCGTGCTGGTCGCCGCCCTCACGACCACCCTCTTCTTCGGGGGCTGGCAGGTGCCGTACCTCGCGCCGGATGGGTTCCACTTTCCATGGGGCGGGTTGCTGCCGGTCTCACACCTCGGCTATGTGGTCCTCGGCCTCGTCGCCTTCACCATCAAGGTCGTCGCGTTCATCTGGTTCTTCATGCTCATCCGCTGGACGCTGCCGCGGTTCCGCTACGACCAGCTCATGCACCTGGGCTGGAAGGTGCTCTTTCCGCTCTCGCTCCTCAACATCGCCGTCACCAGCGTCTCTGGTTCTTCATGCTCATCCGCTGGACGCTGCCGCGGTTCCGCTACGACCAGCTCATGCACCTGGGCTGGAAGGTGCTCTTTCCGCTCTCGCTCCTCAACATCGCCGTCACCAGCGTCGTGGTGGTCCTCGCCTCGCGATGAGCCGCCTCAGCGACCAGCTCCTGCACCGCATCCGCGACGCGCATCGACGCCGCAAGCTGAGCTGGTGGGAGCGGACCTACCTGCCGGCCATCGCCCAGGGGCTCCTGCTCACCTCGAATCATTTCTGGCGCAACCTCGGCCTCCACATCGCCCATCGGCTCGGCCTCTTCCGCGGCGTGCCCGCCTCCGTCACCATCCAATACCCCGACCAGCGGCGCAAGACCGAGCCCCGCCTGCGCACCCGCCATCGGCTGACGCGGCGCGAGGACGGGACGCCCCGCTGCGTCGCCTGCATGATGTGCGAGACGGTCTGCCCCGCCCGCTGCATCTACATCGTCGCCGGGGAGCACCCGGACCCCAACATCGAGAAGGTGCCCAAGAGCTTCGACCTCGACCTTGGCAAGTGCATCTACTGCGGCTTCTGCGTCGAGGCCTGCCCGGAGGATGCTATCCGGATGGACACCCAGCGCCATGATATCTCCGCCTACTCGCGGGACGGCATGTGGCTGGACATCAAAGAGCTGCTCGCCCCTGGTTCCAAGAAGTTCACCGAGCCGCCGGAGCGGTTCGTCCAATTGACGCTTGAGGAGCTCAAGCGGCTCCCCCGAGCCCCCGAGCCGCCTCTTCCAGGATCGGGCCTGGCCCCCTCCCCCTAGCGCGAGGTCGCCATGAGCGCTGACAGGCGGTGGGTCGCTGGGGGCCACTCGCCCGCCGGCGCTTGCCTCGTGTCCATCCGGCTGGTAGGATAACGCATGGACAGGCCTATGGAGGTCCGTGACCGTGGCAGGATGCGCATCCCACTCCGGTTGATGCGGGCCGTTCGCCGAGGCGCGCTGATCCTCTCCGTCTTCAGCCTGCCAGGGTGCTGGTTGTTCCCCCTGAGTCGCGACGTGGCGCGGGCCCGATCGCAGATCGCCTCGCTGGAGCAACGCATCGATCAGCTCGAGACGGTCGCCATCGCCAGCCCCGCCGTGGACGCAGGCCTGGCATCCGGGACGGTGTCGCGCGCAGCGATCGCGGGATCGGTGACCGCGCTCGACACGGTGGTCCCGGCGGCCGGCACGGTCCCGGCTGAAATCGGTGGAACGAGCGCAGCGCAGAGCGGCCTGCAGCTTCCCGGCCTGCCCTTCGATACCCGCGGGGCGCTCACCAAGCTCGTCCGCGGGCTCACCAACATCCTGACGGGCTGGGTGGAGATCCCCAAGCGCGTCCAGGAAACGACCGAGACCTCCGGCGCGGCGTCCGGCTTCACGTTCGGGCTGTTGCGCGGCCTGGGGTACGGCTTCATCCGGACCGCCGGCGGGGCGTACGAGACCGTCACCTTTCCGTTCCCCGCGCCGCCGGGCTACCAGCCGGTCATGCAGCCGCCCTATGTGTTCGTCTGCCTCTGCGACGAGCCAGGGAATCCGTGATGAGCGCCGATCCTGCGAAGCGGCAAGGCCGCAACGCGCAGGCCTACCAAGAGATCTTCTTCATGTGGTGCCTGCCGGGCCTCATCCTGGTCGTGCTCGGGCGGCTGGTGGACCGCATGGTGCTTTCGCACTTGGGCATGGCGTCGCTCTCCATTGGCATCTTCTTCTACGGGAAGCTCAAGGGGTTCAGGCGGTGGTGGTCGATCGTCTGGATGGCCCTGGTGGCCGTCTATCTGCTCCTCGCGCTCAGCGAGCTTGCGCACGGCGAGGTCCGCACCGAGACGGTCGAGTACACGCACGGCGATGTCGTGCTGGAGGGCGTGCTCGCCTACGACGACGCCGCTGCGGGCCCGCGGCCCGGGGTCATCGTCGTCCATGAGTGGAAGGGGCTCGGCCCCTACGCCGTGCGGCGGGCGGAGCAGCTGGCGCAGCTTGGCTACATCGCGCTCGCCGCGGACATGTACGGCAAGGGCGTCCGCGCCAAGGACCACACCGAGGCGGCAAAGCTCTCAGGCATCTACCGGAAGGACCGCACGCTCATGCGGGAGCGCATCGCCGCGGCACTCGATACGCTCCGGCGCCATCCGCTCGCCGACCCCCAGCGCCTCGCCGCCATCGGCTACTGCTTCGGCGGCACGAGCGTCCTTGAGCTTGCCCGCAGCGGCGCCGACGTCGCCGGCGTCGTCAGCTTCCACGGCAGCCTCGATACCCCCAACCCGGAAGACGCCCGCAACATCAAGGGACGCGTGCTCGTCCTGACCGGCGGCGCCGACCCCAATGTGCCGCCCGAGCAGGTCGCGGCCTTCGAGGGCGAGATGCGGGAGGCCGGCGTGGACTACCGCGTCGTCGTCTACGAGGGCGCCGTCCACAGCTTCACCGTACCGGAGGCCGGGAGCGACCCCTCGACGGGTGCCGCCTACAACGCCGAGGCGGACCAGCGCTCCTGGGAAGCGATGAAGGCGTTCCTGCAGGAGGCCTTCGGCTCCTCCCTCCGCCACATCGGCTAGCCCCAGCAAGCCATCCCACTAGCTGTTTCGATCGTCCCACATCTCCGTAAATCGCCTCTTGACGCAGTAGTATTTTTGTGGTAATTATTTAGTATTACATTAGTAGTTTAAGATACGTGGTACTATATACAACATACTGTAAATGAACGAGTTATTAAGCACATACATTATTAACTACTACAATAAGAAAGATGTAGGTTATCAACTTCCTCCAGAGATGAAGCTGGAAGAATTCTGGCCCCAATTGGTGAGGTTCCGTCAGGCCAAGGCTGAATTCTTGCCATTCAAGGACCAAACCGGCAAGCCCTTCTGGTTTGTCCTCACCCCGAAGCTGCAGGAGCACCTGCACCAGGTGGACTCGCGCGGGAAGGACTCCCTCTACAGCGTCGTGAAGCAGGAGATCCAGGCTGAGCTCACCGAGCAGGCGCTGGTCGAGGAGGCGATGTTCTCCAGCGTGATTGAGGGGGCCTTCTCGACCATCGCGCGCGCCCGGGAGCTGATCGTCGAAGGCAAACCACCGCGGGATGCCAGCGACCAGATGGTCGCGAACAACGGCCGCGTCATGCGCTATGTGCCGGAGCAGCGGGAAGCGCCCTGTTCCATCGAGTTCATGCACGCGCTCCAGCGCATGGTGACGGAGAAGACGCTCGAGAACGAAGCGACTGCGGGCCGGTTTCGTGATGGGCCTGTGTATGTGGTGAATCAACGCCGAGAGACCATCTATGAAGCCCCGCCAGCCAACACCGTGCAGCCGTCCATGGAGGCGCTGGTCAGCTGGATCAATGAAGGAGAGCAACAGCCGTTCATCCACCCGATCCTCAGGGCGGCCATCATTCACACGTACCTGGTCTATGTGCACCCCTACGTCGATGGAAATGGCCGCACCGCCCGGGCGCTGTTCTACTGGTATCTCCTCAAGCACCGCTATGAGTTCTTCCGCTACTTTTCCATCTCCTCGATCATCCAGGAGACGCGGGAGCGGTACTACAAAGCGCTGAAGGACATGGAGGATCACGAGGCCGATGCGACCTACGTGCTCCTGTACATGGCCGAGTCCGTCGTGCGGGCGATTGACGTCATCCTCCAGCGGATCACCGAGCGCTACCGCAGGGACATCCTCTTTGCCAACATTCGCGAGCGGAACATCCCCCTGAACGAGCGGCAGACCCGCTTCCTCAAATCCCTGACGGTCTCCAAGGAGAAACGGGGGACGATTGCCAAATACCAGCGCGATTTCAAGGTCGTCTACGAAACCGCTCGTCGGGATCTGGCTCAGCTGGAGCGTCTCGGGATTCTCGCCAGGGGTAAGCAAGGCAGGCAGTTCATGTACACCCTCAACTTGGGCTTTCTCACGCCACGCCATTCGCCATGATCACCCTGATCCTGGACGGCTACAACGTGGCCCATGCGGTGCCGGAGCTGGCGCGGCAGATGGACCAAAGCCTCCAGGCGGCGCGCGAGGCACTGGTGCGCCTCTGCGAGGCGTACCGGGCCAGGCGCGGGGACATCGGAAAGCTCTATGTGGTGTTTGAGGGACGGGATGACTCTGGCTTCGGCCCACGGGCGCAGCCCCGCGGCGGCGTAACAGTGCTCTTCACGCAGGAGGGCGAGGAGGCTGACCGTCGGATCTTAAAGCTTATCGAGTCCGAGCGGGGCCGCGGCCACTGCCTCGTCGTGTCCAACGACAACGAGGTCGCCAACAACGCCCGCGCCTTCGGCGCCCGCGTCATCTCCGCCCAGGAGTTCTACCGCCAGGCCCGTCCGGTGAGTGGTTCCCGCCCGCATCCCGCCGCTGGCTCTGACAAGGCAACGCCCTCGGCCCGCGACGCCCAGCAGATCACCGAAGACTACCGCAAACACCTGGAAGATAAGTCGAAAGGCGCCCCCGTCCCATGACGGCGATGACGAGCAATCATAAGGCAGACATTTGCCTAGTATTTTCGGTTGACATCATGAGACTGAGGCGATACGATACACCCAACAACTGGAATCGTGCTACGTTTGAAGGGGGAACTGGCACGTTAAAACAACGCAAACCTTCGCCGCAAGGCGGAGGTTTTTTGTGTAGGATAGAGGCATGAGCGACGTACGCGAGGCAAACTTGATAGCCCACATCAACCGCAAGAGCTGGTGGCATGTTCCACCCCGGAACCCGCGAGCGTATGGGCGACGGGGGAAGTTTTACGCGTCCAGTTTCCACGAAGCCGAGTTCTACGGTCGGCCATTGGATGATCCAGATCGTGTAGCTATCCAGAACCCCATTGTAGGTGATGAGCCATCCGTGCACGTCGCTCTGTTCGGCAGGCCCATTGAGTGCCTGGACGACGATCACCCAGGTCGCGTTCTGGAGTGGCGCTGGAGGCTGGACGCCCGGATGAAAGAGGCAGCACTAAAGAGGGGCTACGACGCTATCGTGATTGTCACCGCACGCGCGCTCAAGCGGTACAGAACCGAGGGCAAAATCCCGCGCAGCATCGAACTGAACGTGCTGAGCCCCACAGCATAAAGAGGATATGCTCGCCAACGTACTAGCGGAAAAGAAGCGCACGCTCCATGAGGGTGTGGCGCGTCCCTTCCTGAAATGGGCCGGAGGGAAGACCCAACTTTTGAGCCAATTTGGGCCGTTGTTTCCCCCTAAGGGCTATTTCAAAAAATACCTTGAACCATTCGTAGGATCCGGGGCGGTTTTCTTCCAGCTACAACCACATGGAGCGCACCTCGCGGATAACAACGAAGAGCTTATGAATTGTTATAAACAGATTCAACGACATGTAGAGGCTGTGGTCGAGTTGCTCCGGACACATAAGCGACTCCACTCAACGGCACACTACTACCGGGTTCGATCATTTCAGCCGCGAGAGCTCAGTCCGGTGGGACGAGCTGCCAGGTTCATTTACCTCAATAAGACCTGCTTCAATGGTCTCCATCGCGTGAATTCTAAGGGCAAGTTTAACGTCCCGATGGGTCGGTACACCGATCCCCCAATCCTCGATGAAAGGGGGCTCTGGTCGGCGCATCGAGCCCTCAAGGGGGTTGGGTTGCATTGCATGCTGTTTGACCGCTTTTGCAGCGAATTCGCCGACCGGGGCGACTTCGTATATTTTGACCCACCCTATTTTCCGATCAGCGCTACGGCCAACTTCACTAGTTACACGAAGGATAACTTTGGCTACGAGGATCAGGTCAAGCTTAAAGAGACGTTTGAACGGCTGGAGAATCGAGGGTGTTTCGTCATGTTGAGTAACTCCGCGACCGGCGTCATTCGGAATCTCTACAAGCGGTACCAGAAAACGACCTACGAGGTTCAGGCACGACGCGTCATCAACAGCAACGCCAAGCACCGGCAGGCGATCACCGAACTAGTCATCCTGAATTACAACCCCGCTAACATGCGCCCGCTCCAGAATGGCCGTTAAGCCACTAGCGCAGGGGCCGGTTGAGGACAATTTCGAGCTGGAATGTACCACCGTTTGGTCTTTTCCTAACCGGGGACGGTGGGCGGGCAAGACCGGATCCTACCGGGGCAACTGGGCCCCTCAGATCCCCCGCAACGTCATCCTGCGGTACTCACAAGAAGGCGATACGGTCCTCGACCCCATGGTGGGCAGCGGGACGACTTTGGTGGAGTGTGCCATCACAGGCCGCAAAGGCATCGGCTACGATGTGAATCCCAAGGTTATCGCCCTCGCAAAAGAAAATCTCAAGCTTGCTGGCGTCAACGGGACGCACCAGATTGCGTTAGATCAGGGCGATGCCCGCCACCTGCCAGACCTTGCTCCTGAATCTGTGGACCTCATCCTAACCCACCCACCCTATGCCGACATTGTTCGGTATAGCGAAGACATCGGCGGCGACCTTTCGCTCATTCACGGTGTCGAGGAGTTTTGTGCCGAGATAAGGAAGGTGGCTCAAGAGTGCCTCCGGGTGCTCAAGCCAAACCGGTTCTGCGCCATCCTCATGGGAGATACCCGCCGAAAGCAGCATTACATTCCACTGGCGTTTCGGGTCATGGAAGAGTTCCTCAAGGCGGGGTTTGTCTTGAAAGAAGACGTGATCAAGCAGCAACACAACTGCCGCGCTACGGGCTACTGGACCTGCCAGTCAAAGAAATTCAACTTTCTCCTCATTATGCACGAACACCTCTTTGTGTTCCGCAAGCCATAGCTG
>JACPXS010000123.1 GCA_016196415.1 Candidatus Omnitrophota bacterium | reverse complement strand
TCGACTTCATCCTGTCGGTGATGATCTTATCGATGGTGGTGCTGGGCGGCATGGGCAGCGTCCGGGGCGCCATCGTGGGGGCGCTGCTCTTGGGATCGCTGCCGGAGCTGCTGCGGGGATTTGAGCAGTACCGGATGCTCGTCTTCGGGCTCGCCATGATTGTCATGATGCGGTTGCGTCCTCAGGGATTGTTTGGAGGGGCGGGGCGCAGGCTCGCGTCGAGGGATCGCCGAGCCCATGCCGCTGCTTGAGATCCGGCAGCTCACCAAGCGGTTCGGCGGCGTCCTGGCGCTTGATCGCGTGGCGGTGAGCGTTGAGCAGGGCGAAACGGTTGGGCTCATCGGCCCAAACGGCGCGGGCAAGACGACGCTCTTTAACTGCATCACGGGCGTCCAGCGGCCCCATCACGGCACGATCCGGTTTGGTCGAGAGACGGCGGAGTCTCTGGTGGGGCTTGCGCCGCATCAGATTGTGCAGTGCGGGATCGCGCGAACCTTCCAGAATATCCGGCTTTTCGCGAGCATGAGCGTGCTCGAGAACGCCCTCGTCGGGACCTATGCTCGAACGCATGCCGGCCTTCTCAGCGCGACGCTCTTGAGCGCCGAAGCTCGTCGAGAAGAACGCTGGGCGATCGATCGCGCCATGAGCTGGCTGGCCTTCGTGGGATTGGTGGACCGCGCCGATGAAGTGGCCGGTGCGCTGCCGTTTGGGTTGCAGCGACGGCTGGAAATTGCGCGTGCGTTGGCCACCGATCCGGCCCTGCTGCTCCTCGATGAGCCGGGGGCCGGCCTGAACCCCATCGAGAAACGGCAGTTGCTTGAGCTCATCCACCACCTGAAGGCGCAGGGGCTGACGGTGTTCCTCATTGAGCATGATATGCAGGTCGTGATGCCGATCTCTGATCGCGTGGTCGTGCTGGACTACGGCCGCAAGATTGCGGAGGGCTCGCCGACAACCGTCCAGGAAGATCCCCGAGTGATTGAGGCGTATCTGGGCGCGGCAGAAAGTCAACAGTAACAAGTCAAAACGTTTACCGTTCCACGATGCTCCGACTCGATCATGTTGAAGCCGGCTACGGCCCCACCAGTTGCCTCAACGGCGTCTCGCTTGAGGTGGCGCAAGGGGAGATCGTCGCGTTGCTCGGGGCGAACGGGGCGGGGAAGTCCACGACGCTGATGGCGCTTTCCGGGCTGATGGAGATCCGATCCGGCACCATCATCTTTCAGGGCACGAGGCTGAACGGCCTGCCGCCTGAGCGGATCGTCGGCCTCGGGATCAGCCACGTCCCCGAGGGGCGACGGATCCTCTCCAGTCTCACCGTGCTGGAGAACTTAACGTTGGGGGCGTATCGGCGTCGGGACCTGGCGGCGATTCGCGCCGATTTCGACCGCGTGTTTGCGTTGTTTCCGATCCTCGCCGAGCGACGGCGGCAGTTGGCCGGGACGCTCTCCGGCGGGGAGCAGCAGATGCTGGCGATTGGGCGCGGCCTGATGGCGCGTCCCACCCTCTTGCTGCTGGATGAGCCGTCGCTGGGGCTGGCCCCGAAGCTCGTCCACACGATCTTCGAGACCATCACCCGGATCAATCGAGACGGCGTCACGCTCTTGCTGGTTGAACAGAATGCGCGCCTGGCGCTTCAGATCGCCCACCGCGGCTATGTCCTCGAAACCGGGCGCATCGTCCTCACGGATACCGCAGCGTCCCTCGCCAACAATCCCCAAGTGAAATCCGCCTACCTCGGCGGCTAAGAGCAGCGATCAAAAAGACCTTGGCTGCTCTGGGTGTAGGGTGGAGGGTCAAGGGGGCAGGGGATCGAGCGACGGAGCGATGCCTTCACCCTCCAGCCTTCACCCTTCACCGAGAGCGCCCCGCAGTCATGTTGATAGGCGCTCTGAGTGCCTGGCACTTTTTCCGGCACCCGACGGTTACTGACGGAGCGGGGTCAGGGAAGGGATCAACTGCGGGAGGAGCATCCCATCGGTCTGGGAGCGATACCGCTTACGTTCGATCTTGGCGAAGAGGCTATAGGCACAGGGGACCACGAACAGGGTGAGCAGGGTGGAGAAGATCAACCCTCCGATGACCGCCACGGCCATGGGGATGCGCGTTTCAGCGCCGGGACCGAGCGCGAGCGCCGGGGGGACTGCTGCGGCGATGGTGGACAGCGACGTCATCAGGATGGCGCGCAACCGGGTCGGACAGGCCTGCATCAGGGCTTCCCGCACGGGCAGCCCCTGCTCGCGCGCCTGGTTGGTGAAGTCAACCAGCAGGATGGAGTTTTTCTTCACGATTCCCATCAGCAGGATGAGTCCGATGAAGCTGTAGATGTTGAGCGACTGCCGGCCGATCCACAGCGCGATCAAGGCTCCGGAGATGCTGAACGGCAGCGCCAGCAACACGGTGACGGGATGGAGGTAGCTGTTGTACTGGGAGCCGAGCACCATGTACGCGACAAGCACGCCCAGCCAGAGCGCAACGAGCAGGCTCTGGAACGATTCCCGGAAGGTTTCCGTGCTGCCGCCGAACACCGCGTGGTAGCCCTCCGGCAGGACGTCGCCTGCGATGCGGTGCACCTCGGCCAGCGCGTCCGCCTGTGACTTGCCGGGGGCCACGTTGGCGAAGAGGCTGATGGCGCGCTCGCGGTTCTTACGCGTGATGGTCAGCAGCGTCGGCCGCTCCGTGATCGTCACCACGTCTTTGAGCTGCACCAGCTCCCCGTGCCGGTTCCAGAGCCAGAGCCGCTCGATGTCTTCCTTCCGGCTGCGCTGCGTCGGCACCAGCCGCACGCGCACGTCGTAGCGGCGCCCGCCGCGGGTGTACTTGCCGACCCGCTCGCCTCCGATCAGGGCGTTGATCGTCCGGCCCATCGCCTCAATGCTCACGCCGTGCGCGGCCGAGCTCTGCCGATCCGGATAGACCCGAACCTCCGGGATCCCGGTCAGGTAGTCGGTGTCCACATCGACCATCAGGGAGCTGGCCGCCATCCGCCGCTCCATCGCTTGGGAAAGCTCGGCGAGCTTCTCCCAGTCCGGCCCGCGGATCGAGAGCTCGATCGGAAAGCCGCGCTGCGCCGAGAAGCCGGACAGCGACAGATCCTGCACCGAGGCCTTCACGTCCGGAATGGCGTTGAGCCCCTTCCGGAACAGCGGCATCAGTTCCTGCTGGGTGAGCGGGTGCGTGTTCGGCGGCACGACCGGCCGCTTGCGCGGAGGCTGGAAGGTCACGAAGAGCACCCCGGTGCTCACCTCGCCCCCGCCGAATCCGCCGATCGCCCCGAAGTACCGTTTCACTTCGGGCCGGCTCATGGTGAACTGCTCGGCCCGCCGGAACCGTTCATCGGTGAACTCGATGGAGGAACCGACCGGCGTCTGGAGCCTGACGAGGAACATGCTCTGGTCCTGCGGCGGCACGAACTCCTTGCGCACGATCCGGATCAAGCCCAGCGAGCCGAGGAAGATGACGATGGAGACCGACACGATCAGAAGCCGGTGATGCAGGGCCCAGTTCAGGAGGAGCCGGTAGCGATCCGACAACCACTGGAACCCTGCGTCCACCGCCTTGCCGACTCCGGTGCGCCGCGGCCCGACCCGCAGGAACTGCGAACAGCGCATGGGGGCAAGGGTGAGCGCTTCCAGCAAGGATAGGGCGATGGCGACCGAGATCGTCACACCGAACTGGAAGAAGAACTTCCCGATGATGCCGGACATGAAGGCCACCGGCAGGAAGATCGCCATAATCGCCAGCGTCGACGCCAGCGCCGCGGAGGTGATCTGCCGCGCGCCCAACCGCGCGGCCTCCACCTGGCCCTCTCCGCGCTCGCGGTGGCGCACGATGTTCTCCAGCACCATGATCGCATCGTCGACGACGATGCCGATGGCGAGCGTCAGCCCAAGCAAGGTGAACGTGTTCAGCGTGAACCCGAGGAAGGAGAGGCAGATGAACGACCCGACGATGGACGTCGGGATGGCCAGCAGGATATTCAGCGTCGCGCTCCAGGAGCCGAGGAACAGCCAGCAGACCAGCGACGTGAGGATGGCCGAGAGAATCAGGGTGAACGTCAACTCGTTGATCGAGTCCTCGATAAACCGGGTCCGGTCGAAGTTGACGCCGATGTCGATCCCCTTCGGCAGCTCCCGTTTGACCTCTGCCATCCGCTTGAGGATCCGGCGCGCCACCGCGACTTCGTTGGCGCCCCGCTGTTTGCGGATGCCAAGCCCCACAGCGGTCTGGCCGTTGATGCGGGAGATCCGTCGGATGTCGGCCAGGCCGTCCTCGATGGTGGCCACGTCCTTGAGGTAGATGGGCTTGTAGATCGGCTGGCCGGCGCGCGTGGTGATGATGATGCGCTCGAAATCCTCCACGCTTGTCGCCTCGCCCATCGCCCGCACGTTCAGCTCTTGCCGGCCGGTTTCGATGCGGCCGGCGGGAACTTCGACGTGCTCGCGCTGGATGGCGTCGATCACGTCCTGCACTGTGAGCTGGTAGGCTTCCAGCTTGTCCGCGTCGAGCCACACCCGGAGGTTCCGCTCCAGGAATCCGCCCAGAAAGATCTCGCCGACGCCGTTGATCGTCTGGAAGCGATCTTTCAGGTGATCCTGCACGTACTCCATGAGGTCCCGCTTCGGGACCTCGCCTGAGACCCCCAGCCACATGATCGGCTGATCCTGCGGGTTCACTTTGGTGACGATCGGGGGGTCCAGCTCGCGCGGCAAGCGCAGCTGCGCCTGCGCGATCTTCGTCTGGACCTCCTGAAGCGCCACGTCGATGTCGCGCTCCAGGTCGAACTCGATGGTGATCGTGGCTTGGCCCTGCCTCGTGGAGGAGGAGATGTCCCGGATGCCCTGGATGCTCATCAGGGCGTCCTCGACCACGTCCACGACGTCAGTTTCCATCACCTCGGGAGCGGCTCCCTCCCACGTGAGGCTGACCGAGATGACGGGGAACTCGACATCGGGCATCTGGCTGACGCCCATCCGCTGGAAGCTGATGCCCCCGAAGATGATGAGGGCGGCCATGAGCATCCAGGCGAACACCGGATTCTTAATGGAGAAGTCAGACAACGTCATGGACCGTACGCCACGTCCTTTTTTCTACGGGAGGTTGCCGGCGGCCACGCGAAGCTGCCAGGAGAGCCGTTTGACTTCGTGGATGGCATGAATGGTCTCCCGCCTGGCGTTCTGCACGTCCTCCAGCGCCTGCAGGACGTCGAGGTTGTTCACGAGGTTCAGCCGGTAGTCCTCAACCTGGAGCCGGTAGTTTTCCTCGGCGGCGTCTCGCGCCTGCTCCAGGACGGCGTGGCGCGCGAAGCCCGCCTGGTAGTTGGCGTAGGCGTCCCGGATTTCGAGCAGCGCTTGGCGCCGGATCTGTTCCAGCCGCAAGCGGGCCTGACGCTCGCGCGACGTGGCTTCGTTGACGGCGCCCGTCACCCGGCCCCCCTGGAAGATCGGCACGTCCACGGTGAGGAGGACGTCCCAGTCCACGCCAGAGGCGGCACCGACCCGCTTGATGTAGTAATTGCCCTCGACATTGACATCCGGGAACCAGTCGGCGCGCGCGATGACCACGGCCTTTGCGGCGACCCGCCACGCCTCCTCGGCGGCCTGGAGGTCTGGCCGGAACTCGAGGCGGCTGAGCCACTCGCGTTCCTCACCCGATGCCGGGAGCGTTCCCCGATCACTGAGCGCTTCCACGCGCTCAAGGCCTGTCAGAAATTCCAGCAGGTGCCGCGCGGTCGTCTCGCGCCCCAGGATCTGCTCGAGATCCGCTTCCACGCGGCGCAGTTTCGCCTGGGCGCTGGCGATTTCGCTCAGCCGCGACCGGCCAAGCCGCTCCCGCTCCTTGAGCTCGTCGATCCGCTGCAGCAGGGCGGTGCGGATGGTCTCGAGTGCCTGGCGGTCCTCCTGCTGCTCCAACAGGAGATAGAAGGCATTCGAGACATCCACCAGCAGGAGGTGCTCGGCGCGCGTCCGTTCAAATCGGCGCTGCCGGCGCTCGGCGCGGCTGCCGGCCATCGCGGCGAATTCTTTGAATCCCGAGAAGAGCGGTTGGCTGAAGACGAACTTCCGCTCCGGGACCTCCTTGAGCGTGAAGGCCGAGCCGCCGCTGCCGTCCTGACGCTTCTCCGACCATTCGAAGGAGGCTCGGGGGAGGATCCCGCTCAACGCCTGGCTGAACCGCGCCTCGGTTTCCTTGATCAACTCCTGTTGGATGGCGATCGTCTCGCTGCGCGTGAGGGCCAGGGCGAAGCATTCGGCCAGCGTCAACGCGAGGCCCTCCGATGTTGGGGCCGGGCTCGCATACACAGCCGGCAGCTGAGCCATCGGTTCCTGGGCGAACGCCAGCCTCGGTCCGATGAGCAAGCAGAACAGCATGAAGGCGCGTGGTCGAATCACCATCGTGAGCCGGTCGCGGTTTGAAGCCGGTCGCGCAACGTGGTCAGGACGTCATAGAAGGCCCGCAATTCCTGGGGGTTCAGCGAGACCAACGCCTCCTCCCATCGGCGCCGGATGACGGCCTGGAACTCGTGAAAGAACCCGAGCGCCTTCGGGGTGAGCTCGACGAGGACCTGTCGGCGGTCGTCGGCCTGGGGCGCGCGGCACACGTAGCCGTCGCGGACCAGCCGGGTCACGACGCCGGTGGCCGTCGGCATGCTGACATGGAGGCTGCGGGCCAACATCCCCATCGTGCAGCGGCCGCCCCTCGACTGCGCTCGGGGCGGCCGTCCTGCCTCGCACCGAGTGCCGTGCTCCCTCGGGCCGAGGCCCTTCGGGACGAGGTCGGCACGAGATGAGCCTGTCGTGGTTCGAGTCGGTCTGCGGCCTCGCTCACCACGATCCCGAGTGAGTGAAACGAGTCGAGGGATCGACGGACGGCCGTAGGCCCGGATGGCCGCCAGCAGCAGAAACTGCGACTGGGTCACCCCCCGCTTGATGAAAAAGTCCAACCGGACGCCCCGCATGATGTGCGGCAGGAGCTCGGCGATGGCGAGG
>JACPXS010000122.1 GCA_016196415.1 Candidatus Omnitrophota bacterium | reverse complement strand
ATCTGGGCTCGACGACGGTGCTCCTCCAGGGCGGCCACAACCCCGAGCTTCCCCTCGACTACTACCTCGCGCTGATTCGAGAGACCCGCAGGCGGTTTCCCCACGTCACGCCCCATTTCTTCACCGCCTCGGAAATCACCGTGATGGCCCAGGTCTCGGGTTTGACGATCCGCCAGGTGCTGGAACGGCTCAAAGAAGCCGGCCAGTTCACCCTGCCCGGCGGCGGGGCCGAGATCCTCTCCGATCGCATCCGCCGTCGGCTGGCGACCAAGAAGGGGCCGGTGGAGGCGTGGCTCAGCGTCCATCGAGAAGCCCACCGACTCGGCTTGAAGTCGACGGCGACGATGATGTTCGGGCACATCGAAGAGGACGAAGACGTCGTGGAGCACTTGGAGCACATTCGCAACCTTCAGGATGAAACCGGAGGCTTCACGGCGTTTGTCCCCTGGAGCTTCAAGCCGGGCAACACCCCGCTCAACCAGCATATCAAGGCGCACGCGGGCCCCACGCGCTACCTGCGCATGATCGCCTTTTCGCGGATCTACCTCGACAACGTCCCGCACATCCAGGCCTCCTGGTTCTCCGAAGGCAAGAAGACCGGGCAGATCGCCCTGCACTTCGGAGCGGACGATTTCGGCGGCACGCTCTTTGAGGAAAACGTCCATGCCGCGACGGCCTTCGTCAACACAACCACCCTGGAAGAGATCGTTTTGCTCATCCACGAGTCCGGTTTCCGCGCGGCCCAACGCACGACCCTCTACGAGACCCTGCGTTCCTTCGAGCCAGTTCCGGCATGACCACCGCGATTTCCCTCTCAACAGGGATGGGCGAGATCATGGCGCCGCAGACCCTGCTCACCGCTCTCATTCTGGCGCCGGATGGCGCCGTTCGCATCGAGCCAGGCGCCCTCCACGGGCGCAGTTCGATCGAAGCCTCAGTCCGGTTTGTCCAGTCTCGCGACCAGCTCCAGGATCCGCAGCTCTATTGGGTGGTGTGGGTCGCCATCGAGCTCGAGGCCTCGACCAACCGGCCGGTTCGCTACACGGGGCTTGCGGCGGCAGAGCTCTGGGTTGATTCAGCCAAGCAGGCCTGTTGCAAGGTGCTCGCAGAGCACGTCAACCGGATGGCGGAGGCGCTGCGTGGAGGGATCAGCCTGAAGTCAATCAGTGGCCACGGCAAGGCGTTGATCGCGCAGCAGCTGATCGCGCTTGGCGCTGAGGTGTGGGATCATTCGTCGCAGACGCTGAAGGAGGCGCTCGCCTAATGGTGGACTGGGCCGATCTCATTCAGCGCTCGTTGCGCGGCCGGGGCATCACGCGCGAGGAAGGCCTCATCATCCTCGGTCTTCCTGACGAAGAGGTTCCGGTAGCGTTGCGGGCCGCGTTTGAGGTGCGCAAGGTCCACTTCGGCAAACGGGTGAAGCTCTGCATGTTGCAAAACGCGCGCAGCGGGCTGTGCCCGGAAGACTGCCACTACTGTTCGCAATCCGCCGTCTCCACGGCGAAGATCGAGAAGTACCCCTTAATGTCCAAGGAGCAGCTCCTCGAGGGGGCGCAGCGGGCGTTTGTGGCGGGGGCGAAACGCTACTGCATGGTGACGAGCGGCCGCGGTCCGAGCGATGAAGACATCGAGCACTTCTGCGAGGTGACGCGCGCGATCCGTCGCGAGCTGCCGCTGGAGATCTGCGTCTGCGTCGGCCTCCTGTCGGAGGAGCAGGCGCGGAAGCTGAAAGTCTCAGGCGTGGGGTGGGTGAATCACAATTTGAACACCAGCGAGCGCTACTATCCCGCCATCTGCACGACCCACACCTACCAGGACCGCGTGGCCACCGTCAAGAACGTGCGCAAGGCCGGGTTGATGACGTGCAGCGGCGGCATCATCGGGATGGGCGAGACGGATGACGACATCGTGGATCTGGCGTTTGCCTGCCGCGACCTCCAGATGGATTCAATCCCCATTAATTTCCTGCATCCCATCCAGGGGACCCCCATGGAGTCCGTTCAACTCCTCACGCCGATGAAGTGCCTCAAGGCTCTCTGCCTCTTTCGGTTCCTCAATCCGCGAAGCGAGATCCGCGCGGCCGGAGGCCGCGAAGTGAACCTGCGCTCCGTTCAGGCGCTGGCGCTCTATGCCGCCAACTCGATTTTTGTCGAGGGCTATCTCACGACGCCGGGCCAGCAAGCTGAGGAGGCTCGACGTATGATCGAAGACATGGGCTTTGAGGTCGAACCCCCGGAGCTCCAGCCGGTTTCAGCCGGCGGCGACGGCCAGGCGACCACGGCCTCCTAACGCCGTCCGAACCATTGGGGACGTTACTATTTTTCTCATTGATCCCGCACGGAAAATGAGGGAAGAGGAGGAGCGTGCATGGCGACGCGATGGATCGTGACGGCGTTGGGAAAAGACCGTCCAGGGATCGTGGCGGGGGTGACCAAAGCGCTCTACCAGCTCGGGTGCAACCTCGAGGACTCGGCGATGACACGCCTGGAAGGCGAGTTTGCGATCATGCTGATTTTCTCAAGCCCGTCGCGGGTCACGCCGGAGGTGTTGCGCAAGGCCTTTGAGCCGCTGGAACGCCGAGCGAAACTCGTCGTGCATCTCAAGCGGTTGACGCAGTCAGAAACCCGCCCGTCTCGAAGGTCCGGTCGCACCTACATCATCTCCGTCTATGGCGGGGATCGTCCAGGGATCGTCTTTCGCGTCTCAGAGGCGCTGAAGCGATCCGGCATTAACATCACCGACGTCCACACGCACCGCAGCACAGGCCCCGGCCCCTCGCTCTATCTCATGCTGCTTGAGGTCGGCCTGCCTCCCCGCTGCAGGGTTGCCTCAATCGAGCGGAAGCTCAAACAGATCGCCAGACGCCTCGGCGTGGAAATCAGCCTGCGCCCCTCCGAAGCGGATGTGCTCTAGGCCGGACAATCAACTTCTCAACTCGGACCGCGGCGGGGTTCGGAAGGGCGGAACGCGATGCACGCTCACCGGCTGAACCATCTTCCGCCGGCTGAAGTGTGCTAGGTCGCTCATGGCGATCTTGCCTATCCGGCGGTTTCCCGATCCCATCCTGAAGCACCCGGCTCATCCGGTTGTCCGCGTGGACGCCGCCGTCTCTCGGCTAGTCGACTCGCTCATCGAGACCATGCGCCACCATCCGCGCTGCGTGGGGCTTGCCGCACCTCAGGTCGGAAGCCGCCTTCGCCTTGCGGTGATGGACGCTTCCAGCCACCCGAACTGCACGGCGAGCCACGGATTGCTCATCCTGATCAATCCCCGGATCGATGCCGCAGAAGGCGTCTTGGTGCAGCGGGAGGGGTGCCTGTCCATTCCCGACTTTACGGGGAATGTCCGGCGCGCCTGCCGGGTGCGCCTTCAGGCGCTTGACCGCTTTGGCGTGTCACGGGCGTGGTGGCTCGAAGGATTTGAGGCGATTGTGGCGCAGCACGAGCTTGATCACCTTCGGGGAACGCTCTTCCTGGATCGCGTCGTGAATCTGAAGACGGATGTGTTTAAGCGAAAGACCTATGGCTGAAGGGGAATGCGGCGGGGAACGCAGGGAACTTGCGAGAACCGGTGGTACTGTCCTAATTTGGTGGGTGGCGCAGCGGGCCTCCGCCTGCGGCGTACGGCACTCCTGTAGCGTCCACCATCAGGGTGGACGCGAAATGCCGGACGCGCTGGCGGCCGGCCGTCGCCGACCCGCTTCGCGGGTCCCCCGGCTCGGTCGCAGGCCCTGCCAAATTAGGACACCACCGAACCGGTCCTTCAGGTTGTGAGCGGTTCGATGACCTGAAGGCGGGGAACACTGGGCACGAGCCCGGCGGCATGCGCCCGCTCAAACAGCACGCGCAATGCCTCCCGACACGGCTTCGAGAGCGTCAGCGATTCCTCGTTGACGTACATGCCGATGAACTGGCGGGCCCTGGCGGGATCGGTCCCGCGTCCATACCGTAGGGCGTAGGTGAGCGCCTCATCTTGGTGCGCAAACGCATAGAGGATGCTGTCGCGGAGGAGCGTCACCGCGCGCTGGGCCACCTGGCGCTTGAGCGATTTCTTGACGACGTTCAGCCCTAATGGCAGCGGGAGCTTCATCGTTCGTTGCCACCACATCCCCAAGTCCAGCACCGGCAGCAGGCCGGCGTCCCGATAGGTCAGCTGCCACTCATGAATCACCAAGCCCGCCTCGACCTGTCCGTGCAGCACGGCATCGGGAATGTCCTGAAACCGCATCTCCACCGGGGTCACGCGCGGGACGGCAAGCTGCAGCAGCAGGTACGCGGTGGTGTGGAGGCCGGGGATGGCAATCCGTCGATCCTTGAGATCTTCCGGATTGTACGGCGTCGTGGAGATGACGAGCGGGCCATAGCCCTGGCCCACGCTCGAGCCGACTGAGACAATCCGATAGTCTTTCGCCAGGGCCGGGTAACTGGCCGCAGAGACGGCCGTCAGGTCCAGCTCGGCGTTGAGCGCGCGCCGGTTGAGCGTTTGGATATCCTCGATCACATGGTCGATGAGGAAGCCGTTCAGCGGTACTCCGCCAGAGGCGATGCCGTAGAACATGAAGGCATCGTCCATGTCCGGCGTGTGGCCGATCGTGAGCCGCTGGGGAGGCGCCGCGGAAGGCTCAGGTTGCCCGGGCATCGTCGCGCGAGACTCCAAGGCCATCAGCCGATCACCATTCCTCGTAGTGCAACCGCTCTCTTGGCACGCCGAAACGCTCCAGGTCCTTGCAGATCGCTTTCACGATCTCCAGCCAGCCGCAGAGATAGATTTCTTTGTTGGAGAAATCGGTCACGTATTTTTGAAAGGTCTGTTGGATGTGGCCGGATTCGCCACGCCAGTCTTTGGGGCGGCTGACGGTGGGGAGGTAGTGGAAGTTGTGGCGGAGCGCGGTGAACGAACGGAGCTCCGACTCATAGAGGAGCGCGTGCTCATAGCGGGTGCCGAACAACAGCCAGATCTCCCGGTTGACGTTGAGATGGAAGAGGTGCTTGATCATCGAGCGCAGAGGCGCCACCCCCGTCCCGGTCGCCATAAAGATCGGCTCATACTCCAATGGCTCCTTGAGGAGGAAATTGCCGTGCGGCCCGGTGATGGAAACCGGATCCCCCTCCTTGAGCTTCCAACAATACCCGGAGGCAGCCCCCCCTTCAATGTGCTGCACGCACAACTCAATCGTGGTGGGTTCATGGGGAGGGGAGGCGATCGAGTAGGCCCGCTTCACCACGCCCCCTCCCTCCCTGGGGACGTTCAGGATGATGAACTGGCCCGCCTGAAAGTCGATGGTCGGAGGGTCGACCATCTTTAAGCGGAAGCCCCGAACGTTATAGGAGAGGCTGTCAATTCGCTCGAGGACCGCACGGTATGGGGTGGGTGGCATCGTCGCTGTGGCGGTATTGTAACAGGTCGAACCGCATGCGACAAGGCCGAAGCCTTCCGGGTAGTGCCTCAGTTTGACGGGGCCTGCGACCGAGCCGGGCACCCCGCCAAGGGGCGGGGTCGGCGACGGGAGTGCCGCGCGCCGCAGGTGGAGGCCGACCGAGCCGGGCACCCCGCCGAGAGGCGGGGTCGGCGACGGCCGGCCGCCAGCGCGTCCGGCATTTCGCGTCCACCCTGAT
>JACPXS010000130.1 GCA_016196415.1 Candidatus Omnitrophota bacterium | reverse complement strand
GGCATTCGAGGTGGAGTGGCTCTGGACATTCGCCATCGCCTCGATCCACGGCTGGGGGCCTACCGCATACCCGATGCGCCATCCGGTCATGCTATACGTTTTCGAAACACCCCCCACGATGACGGTCCGATCGATAAGTCCTGGCGCGACGCGCACAATGGACACATGCCGGGCCGGTGGATACACAAGCTGATCGTAGATCTCATCGCTCACAAGGATGAGGTCATGCTCGCGCGCGATCTCGGCAATGGCGTTCAGCCGGCCTTCGTCGATCACGGCGCCCGTGGGATTCCCGGGGCTGTTGATGATGATGGCTTTGGTGGCGTTGGACACCGCGTGGCGGACCGCATCGGGATCCGGGAGGAACTGATTCGCTTCTGAGCTCGCCACGATGACGGGGGTGGCCCCCGCGAGCTCGACCAATGGCGGAAAGCTGACCCAGTAAGGGCTCGGCAGAATCACCTCATCGCCGGTTTGGCACAAGGCCTGGAAGACGTTGAAGAGGGCGTGTTTGGTGCCGCAGGTGACCAGGGTCTGCGCAGGCTGGTATGTGGTCTTTCGATCGCGGTTGACTTGTTCGGCAATCGCGGCCCGTAATTCGGGGATGCCGGCGACCGGCGTATACTTCGTCTGATCCGCGCGGATGGCTTGAATGCCCGCCTCCTTGATATGGGCCGGGGTTGGGAAATCAGGCTCTCCCGCCGTGAAGTCCAGCACCGCCTTCCCCGCTTTCGCAAGCGCCTTGGCTGTTGCCGCCAGCGCCAGAGTCGGTGAGCCTTGAACGTGTCGAAGACGATTTGCCAGGGTGATTGTGGTCATTCGCGTTTTCGCAATCTTCGTGTGTCCGCGCAGGAGGTGCCGTGTGCGGTTGGATCAAGACGCCGCACCCCACTTCTTCTTGCGGGTCCAGAGGTCTCGAAGACCTTGAAAGAAGCCGGTGGCGGGTTTCTCGGCTTTGGGCTTCTGGGGTTGTGCAGGTGTTGGGGCCGAGGGACGTTGCGGGGCCTCGCGCGGCTTGGATCCCGCCGCGGGCGCTGGATGTTTAGCCGGTAATCGGCTCAGGGCCAACAGCGCCTGCTGCGCTCCGTCGCCTTGGCGCAGCGCCAGGCGCACGACACGCGTATAGCCTCCAGAGACGTCAACGTAGCGCGGGGCAATTTCAGCAAACACACGTTTCACGAGCGTCCGGTCTTGCAGGACGCGAAATGCCCGCCGTCGAGCATGGAGGCTCCCATCCTTGCCGAGCGTGACAAGCCGATCGGCCAGTCGTTGGGCTTCTTTCGCGCGGGCCAGCGTCGTTTTCACTTCCCCGTGCACGATGAGGCTTTTCACCAACCCGTTAAGCAAGGCTTGGCGATGCTCGCTGGGAAGGGACAGTCGCTGGCTTCGTGTCGCGTGTCGCATGGTCGCGGCTCTGTCCGGGTTGTCGGCCTACGATAAATCGGACGGCTGCGAGGCCTCCGCTCCCAGGGCTATTCCAAGCGAAAGCCCCATACCATGCAAGAGCTCGTCGATTTCCGCGAGCGATTTTTTCCCAAAGTTGCGGTACTTGAGCAGCTCTTGAGGCGTCTTCTGCACCAGATCGCCGATCGTGAGGATCTTGGCCTCTCGCAGGCAGTTCGCCGATCGAACCGAAAGTTCCAACTCGGAGATGGGGGTTTTGAGTTTTTCCTGGAGCTCTTCGCTCATGGCCACCGGCGCTTCGTCCTCCGGCTCTTCCGGCAGGCTGCCGTAGTTGACAAAGAGATCCAGGTGGCGTTGGAGGATGTTGGAGGCGTACAGCAACGCGTCTTTCGGCGTCATGGCGCCATTGGTCCAAATCTCCAGAGTCAGCCGGTCGTAATCGGTGACTTGCCCGACCCGGGTATCCTCGACCGCAAAGTTCACCCGCTTGACGGGTGAGAAGAGGGCATCGACCGGGATGACGCCGATGGCCTGCCCTTCTTTTTTGTTCTTCTCTGCCGGCACATAGCCCAGGCCTCGGCTGACTTCTAACTCCAGTCGCAATTTCCCGGCCTTCGTGAGGGTGCAGAGCTGCAGGTCCGGATTGACGATTTCCACGGTATCATCCCCCTCCAGGTCAGCCGCCATCACCGGCCCCTTTTTATCTTTCTCGATGACCAGCACTTTCGGCTGGCGGGAATGCGCGCGCAACACCAGCTGTTTCACATTCAAGACGATCTGCATGACATCTTCCAGCACGCCGGGAATCGCACTGAACTCGTGCAGCACTCCGTCAACTTTCATAGAGGTGACGGCGGCCCCTTCAATGGAGGACAGCAAGACGCGGCGCAAGCTATTGCCGATCGTCATCCCATAACCTCGTTCAAATGGTTCGGCGATAAATTTGCCGTACGTATCGCTCAAACTCTCCTCGTCGCACGTCAACTTTTTTGGAGTTGCAAAATCGCGCCAGAGCGTTCCCATTGCGTCCCTCCGTTACTTGGAATACAACTCGACGATGAGTTGCTCTTGAATGGGCAAACCAATGTCAACTTTTTGAGGCGCCCGGATGACGATGCCCTTCATCTGGTCCGGATCGGTTTGAATCCATGCGGGGAGCTGACGATCTTTCGTCCGTTCCAAATTGTCCTTGATCCGAGCCCGTTGGCCTTTCCGGTTCCCGGCGATCTGCACCACGTCACCCACCTTGACGAGGTACGACGGGATATCGACCAGCCGCCCATTGACGGTCACGCTCCGGTGTCGGACCAACAGCCGGCCCTCGCGACGAGAGGTAGCGAATCCCATCCGGTACAACGCGTTGTCCAACCGGCGCTCCAGCATCTCCAAGAGCATCTGCCCGGTGACCCCCTTGGCCTTTTGGGCAATGCCAAAATAGCGCTGGAATTGGCGCTCCAGGAGCCCGTACATGCGCTTCACTTTTTGCTTCTCGCGCAGCTGAATTCCGTAGTCGGACAGCTTGACCCGGATCTGTCCGTGCTGTCCTGGGGGAAAGGCGCGCTTGTCCACTGGGCACTTCGGGGTGGTACATTTCGTACCCTTCAAGAACAGCTTCATGCCTTCCCGTCGGCACAACCGGCACGAGGGGCCGAGATAGCGTCCCATCAGCGCAACGTCCTCGTTGGCTCCGGGTTCTGGGTTCTGGCCTTTGGGCGATCAGTTGCCCCAGGGCTCGAGCCCCCAGCCACGAGCCAAGTCCTCGATTCACTCATACTCTTCTCCGCTTGGGTGGACGGCAGCCGTTATGCGGAATCGGGGTCACGTCTTTAATGGCGGTAATCGTCAGCCCCGCCTGCGAGAGCGAACGAATCGCCGATTCCCGCCCCTGCCCAGGACCTTTGACAAACACCTCGACTTCCTTCAAGCCAAGCTCCAACGCTTTCTTCGCGGCATTCATCGCCGCCACCTGGGCCGCGTATGGGGTGGACTTGCGTGACCCGTGATACCCGCTCGATCCCGCCGTGCTCCAGCACACCGCGTTCCCGGCTCGATCCGTAATGGTGATAATGGTGTTATTAAAGGTCGCAAAGATATGCGCAATGCCCTGCGTGGTCTGGAGCTTCTTTTTTCCGCGCGGTCGGGAAGCGGGTTTGTCCGCAGGTTTGCCGGCCTCTTTGCTTGTGGGTGTAGCTGCGGATTCGCTTGGTTGGGTGGCTCCCGATGACGAGGTTGGAGGCGCGCTCGACCCTTCGACTCCCCCCGTGGCTTCGCTTGGCGAAGCCACGCGCGCGGGTTGCTCACTTCGAGCCGAGTGAGGCACTCGGTGCGGGACAGGAGTCCGCCCCCCAGGCCCCCCCTGGCCGGGCGAGGCCTCGCTTTTTTTGCGCTCGTGCGATTTCTGCTCTTCCTCAGTACCCATTCACGCTCTTCTCCTTTGTGACGCGTTCATCAGAATCTTGAGGGCCCCGCCATGACTTTGGTTCGTTTGCGAACCCCCACGCGGGGCCGCGGACCTTTCCGTGACCGCGCGTTGGTCCGCGTGCGCTGCCCCCGCACCGGAAGCCCTTTCTTGTGCCGCAGCCCTCGGTAGGCTCCAATGTCAATCAACCGTTTGATATTCGCCGCGATGTCACGGCGTAGATCCCCCTCGACCTTGTAGGAGGCCTGCACCGCTTGGGTCAAGCGGCCGACCTCTTCATCCGTCAGATCTTTCGCCCGCTTATCCTTGTCGATCCGGGTGGCCTGGAGGATCTTGCGCACGGCCGGTCGTCCGATGCCAAAAATGTACGTCAGCGCAATTTCCGTTCGCTTCTCTTTGGGGATATCGACTCCGACGATTCGCGGCATGGGTCCTCGCTAGTGGCGAGTGGCGAGTGGCGAGTGGCGAGCACAACCGGTCTTGCTCAACACTCGACACTGGTCACTCGCCACTTCCGTTATCCTTGTCGTTGTTTGTGCTTGGGATTGGAGCAGATCACCCGAACAACCCGGTGTCGCCGAATGATCTTGCACTTACTGCAAATCCGTTTGACCGATGCCCTGACTTTCATCTCAAAAACGGAACGTAATCCGTCCTCGCGTTAAATCGTACGGTGATAGTTCAAGCTTCACCCGGTCCCCGGGGAGGATGCGGATGTAGTGCTTGCGCAGCTTGCCTCCCAAATGAGCCACGACGCCATGGCCCTCCTGAATCTCAACATGGAACATGGTATTCGGCAATGCCTCAACGACGGTTCCTTCCACCTCAATCAGGTCTTCTTTTGGCATTCCTGCGAATGGCTGGACCCGAATTCGAGAGGACGCTGGGTGGTTAAGACATCAGGCCCCTCTTCGGTGACCGCCACGGTGTGCTCAAAGTGCGCGGCCAGCGAATGATCTTTCGTGACCGCCGTCCACCCGTCATCCAGCATCTGCACATCATATCGGCCCAGCGTGACCATCGGCTCAATGGCCAGTACCATGCCGGCCTTGAGTCGGGGTCCCATGTGCGGCGGCCCGAAGTTGGGGATGGGTGGATCCTCGTGCAGCGCCCGACCGATGCCATGGCCCACAAAATCCCTCACGACGCCGAACCCATCCTGCTCCACAACGTGCTGGATGGCGTGAGAGATGTCGGACAGCCGGTTCCCAACGACGGCTTGGGCAATGCCTTCCTCCAATGCGCGCTGGGTGCTTTCGATCAAGCGTCGCGCCGCGCTGGAGATGGGGCCAACCGCGAGCGTCGTTGCGGCATCAGCATAGAGCCCCTCAACGATCGCGCCCGCGTCGATGCTGACCAGATCGCCTTCCGCGATTTTCCGCTCACCGGGAATGCCATGCACGACTTCTTCATTGATCGACACGCAGATCGTCGCCGGGAACCCTCGATAGCCGAGAAATGCCGGCTGGCCTCCCGTTGCGCGAAGATAGGCCTGGGCTTCATGGTCCAAGGCCTTCGTCTTCATCCCTGCGCGCACAATCCGCGCGAGGTGATCCAGTAGGCCTGCTACAATGCGTCCCGCCCTTCGCATGCGCTCAATTTCTTGTGCAGTCTTGAGCTCGATCATCGCACGTGACCCACCCCAGCCGCTGGAAGAGCCGCATCGTCCGTCGAAACACCGTCTCGATATGACCTGCGCCGTCCACTTCGTACAGGAGGCCCCGACGTCTATAGTAGGCCAGCAGCGATGCCGCGGCCCGCTGGTCAATCATCAGCCGTTTCTTGATCGTTGCTGGCTGGTCATCCTTCCGAACCGTCAACATGCCACGGCAGCGATCACACCGCCCAGGACGCTTGGGCCGCATCGTTCGGAGATGATAGTTCGTCCCGCACCGTTCGCAAACGCGCCGACCTGATAGACGTTTGATGAGCAACGACGTTGGGGACGTCAGATAGACCGCCCCGTCAAGCGGTGCTCGTTTCTTTCGGAGCACACCATCCAAGCCCGCCGCTTGTCCGACGGTTCGTGGAAAGCCATCCAACACCAGCCCTTTCGTCAGCGTTCGCGCGTCAAGGCGCGACCCCATCACCTTAACGACCAGCGCATCCGGGACGAGGCGACCCGCGCTCACATGCTGTTGCACACGCCGACCCAACGCGCTGTGTCGGGCGATCTCCTGTCTGAAGATCGCTCCCGTCGACAGATGGGCGACGCCCAGCCGCACGTTGTAGAGCAATGCCAAAGAGCCTTTGCCGGCCCCGGGGGGGCCCAAGAGCACAATGCGCACGTTACCGGCGGCCTTTCACCCGTCCGGATTTAAAAAACCCTTCGTAGTGGCGCATGAGCAGGTGCGATTCAATCTGCTTCATGGTATCCAGCGTCACCCCGACAACGATCAGCAAGCTCGTCCCTCCGAAAAACCCGGCAACCCGCGGAGGGATTTTCATCCAGGCCATAATGATATCGGGTAGGATCGCGATCGCCACCAGGTAAATGGCCGCGACAAACGTCACCCGGGTCAAGATGGCATCGAGGTGGTCGACGGTTGGCTGGCCTGGCCGGATGCCCGGGATGAATGCGCCCACCTTCTTCATCTGGTCAGCCGCTTCCAAAAACTGATGCGCGGTCAACGCGGTGCTGAAGTAGGTGAAGAATAAAATCAGGATGGCGTAGCACAGGTTGAACGCAATCGACGTCCTCGAGAACCAGTCCATCAGACCATGGAGCTGCTGGACGAACCCCGCGATCTGGATCGGGAAGTACAGGAGAGAAACCGCAAAGATGATCGGCCACACCCCGCCGCTGTTCACCTTGAGTGGCAGGTACGTGCTCTGGCCGCCGTAGACCTTGCGGCCAACGACGCGACGCGCATAATGCACCGGAATTCGCCGCTGCCCCTGCTCCACAAAAATCACGACCATCACGATGCCGACGAAAAACATCGTCATGAACCCGAACACCAAGGGGGCCAAGGGCGATTGGTTGATCCCGCTTGGTCCAAGCTGGACGCCCAGGTCGCGGATCGCCAGCGGAATCCGTCCGACAATCGACGCCGTCATCAACAGGCTCATCCCGTTGCCAATCCCGTGCTCGGTAATCTGCTCGGCCAGCCACATGATGAGGGCCATACCGCCCGTCATGGTCAAGACGGTGAGCAAGCGAAATCCGAGCCCAGGAAACAGGACAATCTGGGTGTGGAACTGCGCCGGGATGGCTTTCTCGAGCAGCAGCGCGTACATGAACGAGTTGATCACCGCCAGCAGCACCGTGGCATAGCGCGAGTACTGGTGGAGCTTCCGGTAGCCGGCCATACCCTCCTTGCGCAGCTTTTCGAGCGAAGGGATCGCGGTCGCCAGCAGCGTCTCCACGATGATCGTGGCGCTGATGTACGGCATGATTCCCAGGGCGAAAATCGTCGCGTGGGAGAGCGCTCCCCCGGTGAACATATCGAGCAGATTGAGAAGTCC
>JACPXS010000129.1 GCA_016196415.1 Candidatus Omnitrophota bacterium | reverse complement strand
TGTCGTAGACCTCCACCGTCGTCTCAGCGCCACGCGCCTTGCCCATTGGAACGGCAAGACCGAGGAACACCCGGTTCTGGTTCCACGCGTCGCGGGTGTAGTCGTAGAACAGATCGTCGGCGACGTAGGGGATGAGCGTGTGGCCAGCGAACTGGGTCGGATACGCCATCTTCGGCATCACTCGAAACTGCCATTCCTGCTCGCCGGCGCTACCTTGAATCGTCCGCAGCGCCAGCCGCCCTCGCAGAGAGACCTCGAGGGGGCCCAGCGTCGTTTTAGGCGTGAGGTCGAGCTCGCCGGTATGCTCCTCGAGCGGTTTGCCGGAGGATTCGTTGCGAACAAACAGGTAATTGAGCCCGACTTGCCAGTGTTTGGAGGGCTTGTAGCGCACCCCCTGGCGGTACTCGTGGTAGAAGAGCTCGCCCGCATCATCGCGTATCCGGAGCTCCGGAAGGAAAAACACCTCCCAGTGTGGACCGAGCCGCTTGCTGAGCTCGACGGTGTTCCAGGACTGAACGTCGTCTCGTGCAAGACACGGCGCGGTCCCCACAGAGACGGTCCATGCGAGGGCGGCTCCGATCCGAACCACCCTGGTCCTGAGCGTGAGCGGAGAACGAGTGTTCGGGACACCACGGATATCCCGCATTACTGACAGATCGGATTCATGGCGTCAGCCTTCCTTGGACCTTGTGCTGACAGTAGGCGTACAGCGCGTCGTAGACGGCGAACTCCTGAGCCAACATCTCGTGGTCATCCTTCAGGCCCAACTGGCGGAAGCCCTCCGCGATGGCCTTGAGTCCGAGCGCCTCAGGCCGACCATAGAGGTCGTGTTGGACATCCGCGCCATGCACGATCTGGCCCAGCAACTGCAGGGCCGGATCAGTCAGACCGTACTTCGCGATGATCGCCTCAAAGCTGCACTTGCCCTCATGGTGCCCCAGCTCCACCCCAGCGACATCGAACGGAATCGCCCCGTCCTTCGTGGCCACCGTCATGACCTGCTCGGACGGGACGAACAGGAACTCCGCGTCACCATCGACGAACTTCTTGATGAGCCAGGGACAGGCCACCCGGTCAACTTTCACGTGTTCCCGCGTCACCCATTTCATTCGTAGACCAGATTGGTTGAAGTCAGCAGATGCCAGAGCGCAGCCAGTAGTCGCCCGTAACGCATCGTTTGCATATCTGACTGCAGAACGCAAAGCCCCTTCCCGCCAATATTCTAGCAGAAAGGGGCTTCGCTAAACTCTTGGCCGTTAGGCCAAGCGCGACCCGCTCATCAGCTTATGGCAGGTTCGCGTGGTACTAAACTGGCTCCCCGTGTTGGCCACTCACTGCACCGCTTCGGACCCAGCGTGGTGGCAAACCTTCGCGGTCTATCAAACCATCGATACGCGCCCAACTCGTCGCGGCCACGCCGGCCGCCGCATCGTCTTCCAGTGGACGCCGCCCCCGCCCGCTGACTCAGATCGCCGACCCAGCCCGCCAGCTCGAGGACTTCCAGAAGCTCCTGGCGCAGGTCCCTTCGTAGGGGGATTTTGCCCCACCCGCTAGCGCCAGGAAGAGAGGTTTGTGTTGCAGGCACAAGACATTACACTACTTCTTGTCCGCAAGAAACTTTTGTAGCGTATCAGCCAGGCGGGTGGCGTCGTCTTTCAACAGTGGCACGCTATGAGCAGCCCGCTCCAGACTCTGGAGCACGCCCCGTTGCCATGTCTTGGGAAGCTCCGCATAGATCCGCCGAAGGGTTGCCGGCCTGATAATCGGGATGACGTGCAACGCTTGCTCAAAATCCTTGAGACGGCTTTCTGGCCGCTTACGGCGGGCAGCAATCAGCAGCTTGTGCAGACAGAACGCTGCCGGGTCCGGAAGCAGGACCTGAACGCCGCCTTCGTCAATTGAAATCGGATGCCGTAAGAGCAAATCCACGAACCGAAGCGGCATGGCCCGCACGCCAAGCGACTTGATGGCTGGGGCTTTGTCCATCCCCCGGCCTCGCTCAGGAATCATGAACTCGATCCGTAGTTCGGCGTTCCAGAGGTAAATAGAGCCATCTGGCCTGAAGTCGTGCCGAAACCCCAGCGCCTCAAGCTCGTGGATCAAGTCGACCTGGGCGTGCCCGCGATAAGGGTACGGCAGCAAGAAATCGATGTCTTGTGTCTTTAACGGATACGGCTTCACGCCTAGGTGGCGCTGGTAGAGATAGAAGCACCAGCTGCCGATGAGCTCAACGCCCTCATCCCAGAGCTTGTGACGCTCGAACACCTCGAGAATCCTTCGCACGAGGGTAATCATGCCTGCAGCTTGCGTTTTGGGAGTAACGCGAGCGCTGCACGGACCTTGACAAGCTCCCCGCGCAGCTCGTGCCGCTCTTGCACAGCTTTGGTCAGCGCCTCGGGCTTCTTTCGACCGAGATACTGATGTAACACCTTGCTGCCCTCGCGGCGCTGGAGATAATAGTAGGCGCGGCCCTTGATCTGCCGGCGCTTGACGCTGCCCTTGGGCAGCTTGCTGAGCCGCCGGACCAGCTCTCGCTCAAGGCCCTGGTAGTAGACCAGGCTATCTTTCAGGATTCCCTTCAAGACTTTCATCGTTCGCTCACCTATGTTACACTACATTCTACCATATTGTTATAATTGTAGTGTAACTTAGTGAGTGGGCCCGGCCATGAAACGCCGTGAGAAGCCGTTGAGTGAGACGAACCCGTACTTTCGGGATCCGAAACTGCGGGACAAGATGATCGTGGTGGCCGCTGCGTCGTCCTCGGCGATCGAAGGAATCCGCGTGCCTCAGAAGATCATCGCCAAAGGCCTTCGCCCCGGCTGGAAACCGCGCCGTTCTTCACGCCGCTCACCTCGGAAATAGGTTTGTGTCACCGGAATTCCAACACCTTAAACATGGGGTTAGCCGTTCTGGCCCTCTCTAATGATATTGGTCGCTTTAGGATTGGGGCAGCCACTTTCTTAATCCCACCAGGTGGTGTGCCCTTGCGAATCACATTCGAGGCGTCAGGGTTAGGCTTGGCCGGTTCTGCTGGTGGTTGGCCTTTTTTATCGGGCATTTCCTTTCTCCTCCTGGTTAGGGGTTAAGCAGCCGACACAATTGGCACGAAAAGGCTGCAATCTTCGGATAAAAATACTGACCGATGAAAAATAACACACCAGCTAACAACAGGTTGATAGTCCATTGAACGCATGCAGTCTTTTTATCGAGCATAACCTTATTTTGGTTGTAGGCGTCCCGCTGATCAGCCAGAATTTGTTCTTTCGCTCCCGCTTTGTCACCCCGCCATTCATCTGGATGCCTAAAGAGGTAGTCGTCGACCAATGCATCCGGTGATGGATTGAAGTGGTAGCCTCTGACCTGTAATCCTCGGACGGCGTTGATGAGTGACCCGATGAGGCTCAACATACATAATGCGCTCAACAGACTGCTCAGAGGGTAGTCGAAGTAGAGTTTGCCAGCGCTCAGGGTCATGATGACACCCAAGAATCCCACCAGCGTCCCAGCCTTGGCGTCTAAAGCTTCGACGGAACTATTCTGAAATCGTCTCAACTCCTGCATCTCTTGCAGGATGACGTCAAGACTTGGACGATCTGCTCTGTTTGATACTCCTTCGTTGGACGGCATGTGCAATCAGCCTGATCTTATTAGGTGGTCCGATAATTTCTCTCCTCGCCGAACTTGATGATGTTCTCTGCTTTGGGATTCGGCGGGGAAACCTTCTTGGGGTTTTCTTTTCTCGGAACGCCACTCTTTGAATTGCTAGGAACTTCCCGTTTTACGGATTTCTGTTGCTCGGACATGCGCACCTCCCAAACGTTCTTGGTCGCCAATGACCGTAATGGTATGTACCTAAGACGAAGCCCCTTTCCGCTACCATTTTAGCAGAAAGGGGCTTTTAAACCCTACGCTGCACTATGTAATCTGCCGACTCTTATGAAAAAAACGGGGGAGGCAAATTCACTCCCCCGTCGAATGGCGCGCCAACGATTGTCCTCTACCAAAGGTGCACTTTGGTGTCGAGGGTCGCTGGTATCTTGTACCCCTTTTAGCTCGGCTGCCGCGGAGTTTCCAGAACTGTGCACCAGTTCTGGACCGATTCCGGAGGCTGGGCCTTACCTCAAGGACGCGCCCCTGCCAGTTTTTCTATCATATAGCACCTCCTGACAGAGGCTTTCGCCTTAGCGATAGACTACCATAAGCCAAGGGGCTGTCAACCCGAAAGGTCAACAGCCCCTTCCCTCGCAACACCTCGGTTGGTGTTCGCGAGGTAACAAACTGGCTCCCCGGGCAGGACTCGAACCTGCGACCTGGTGGTTACAGGGTGCCCCTGCGTTTCCGCAAGGCCTGGACTATCTCTTCACCGTAGCGCGTCTGCGCGGTAGGTGGCGGGCGCTTAGTCTCTGCACCTTCCCCCGCCAACGGCGGGGGCTTGGCTCAGGATTACCATACCCCTCGCGGGGGTTAGGCTTCCCTGAGTTCACCCGCTTTGTCAACCCCGCTTTCGCGGGGAAGCTGCCGTTTGACAGCCACTCGCTCTACCAGCTGAGCTACCGGGGAATGCCTGGTTAACTGGCTGGGTGATGCTATTGTACCCTACCGCCTTGCTGGTCGGGTAGTGTTTTGGTAAGCTGGGTCAGATGGCTGGTCAAGGGATGCTTCAGCTGGGGGCGGGAGATGCGCTGATGGTCGCGGACGTCCAGAACGACTTCCTGCCGGGCGGCAGCCTGGCGGTCGCGGGCGGGGACGCGGTCGTGCCGATCCTCAACCGATACCTGCAGGCGTTCAAGGAGCGCGGGCTGCCGGTGGTGGCGAGCCGCGACTGGCATCCGCCGGGCCATTGCTCGTTCAAAGAACAGGGCGGCCCGTGGCCGACGCATTGCGTGATGGGAACTCCGGGGGCTGAATTTGCACCGGGGCTTGCGCTGCCGCCCTCGGCGCTCATCGTCTCGAAGGGTTCGGATCCGCAGCGCGACGCCTACTCCGGCTTCCAGGGGACGGACCTGCACGAGCGGCTGCGGCTGGCCGAGGTGCGGCGGCTGTTCGTCGGGGGGCTGGCCACCGACTACTGCGTGCGCGAGACGGTGCAGGATGCGCTCGCGCGAGGCTACGCCGTCGTCCTGCTGCAGGATGCCATCCGCGCAGTCAACGTGCAGCCCGATGACGGGCGTCGGGCGGAGGAGGAGATGCTCCGCGGAGGCGCGATCCCGATCCGCTACGACCAAGTGATCCATGCCGCCTGACCCCTGTACCTCCGCGCTGCTCACCGACCTCTACCAGCTCACGATGCTCCAGGCCTACGTGGCGCATCGGATGGAGGCCCCCGCCGTCTTCGAGTTCTTCGTGCGGACGCTGCCGCCGCGGCGCGGGTTTTTGCTCGCCGCGGGTCTTGAGCAGGCGCTGGCCTACCTTGAGACGCTCCGCGTGCAGCCCGATGAGCTGGCGTGGCTGGCGAAGGACGGGCGGTTCAGCAAGGAATTCGTGCGGTATCTGGAGGGGCTGCGGTTCACCGGCGAGGTCCACGCGATGCCGGAAGGGACGGCCTTCTTTCCGAACGAGCCGATCCTCCGGGTGACCGCGCCCCTGCCCCAGGCGCAGCTCGTCGAGTCGCGGCTCATCAACCTGCTGCAGCTGCAGACGGTGGTCGCGTCCAAGGCGGCCCGCTCGGTGCTGGCGGCGCCCGGCAAGCTGCTCGTCGATTTCGGGATGCGGCGCGCCCACGGCGCGGAGGCCGCCCTGCTCGCCGCACGCGCGAGCTACCTCGCGGGGTTCTCCGGCACGTCGAACATCCTGGCCGGCCGCGTGTTCGGGATCCCGCTCTACGGCACCGTCGCGCACGCCTTCATCGAGGCGCACGACGATGAGGCGGAGGCGTTCGCCCGCTTCGCGAAGGCCCAGCAGGGGCCGGTCACCTTCCTGCTGGACACCTACGACACGGAGGCGGCCGCCAAGACGGTGGTGTCGCTGGCCCCGCGCCTGAAACAGGACGGGGTCAGCATCGCGGCGGTCCGTCTGGACAGCGGCGACCTCGCCGCCCACGCGAAGGCGGTGCGGCGCATCCTCGACGACGGGGGGCTTGGCGAGGTGAAGATGTTCGCCAGCGGCGGCCTGGATGAGCTGGAACTGTTCGCGCTGCTGAAGGCCGGCTCACCGATTGATGGGTTCGGGGTCGGCACGCAGCTTGGCGCCTCAGCGGATGCGCCTGTGTTGGACTGCGCCTACAAGCTCGAGGAGTATGCGGGGCGCCCGCGGGCCAAGCGCTCGGAGGGCAAGGCGACGCTGCCGGGACGGAAGCAGGTGCACCGGACGTACGGGGGCGACGGCCGAATGGCCTTTGACACGCTCAGCCTGGAGGGCGAACGGGAAGAAGGCGAGGCGCTGCTCGTGCCGGTGATGCGCGGGGGCCGCCGCCTCGCCGCGCCGCCCTCGCTGGCGGACGTGCGCGCGCGCGCCGCGCGAGAGCTGGCGCGGTTGCCGGAGGACCTCCGGCGCGTGGCGCCCGAGCCGCCGTATCCCGCCTATCCCGTGAAGGTCTCGCGGAAACTGGAAGAGCTGGCCGGCCGCCTGGCCGCTAGCTGAGCTCGCGGCGGCCCTCGAGGGCGCGGGCGAGCGTCGCCTGGTCGGCGTACTCCAGGTGGCTGCCGACGGGGATGCCGGAGGCGATCCGGGTGAGCTTCAGGCCCTGCGGGCGGAGGAGCCTGGAGAGATGGGCGGCGGTGGTCTCGCCGTCCTTGTCCGCGTCGGTGGCGATGATGACCTCCTGCACGGCCCCGTCCGAAAGGCGCGCCACCAGCTCGTCAATCTTCAGCAGCTCCGGCCCGATGCCGTCGAGCGGCGCGATCGCCCCCAGGAGCACGTGGTAGAGCCCGCGGTAGGCCCCGGTCTTCTCGATGGCGAGGACATCCTTCGGCTCCTCGACGACGCACAGGACGGCGGGGTCGCGCGAGGCGTCCTGGCAGATGCGGCAGCGCTCGGCCTCGCTCAGGTTGAAGCACACCTCGCAGAACCGCAGGTGGTCCTTGACGTCGGTGACCGCCTGCGCCAGCTGCCGCGCCTCTTCGCGGGAAGCCCGCAGCAGGTAGAACGCCATCCGCTCCGCCGAGCGGGGCCCGATCCCGGGCAGCTTCTCCAGCGCCTCGAGCAGCCGCAGCAGCGGCCGCGCGTAGGTCGTCATGCCGTCGGCCTCGGCTGGTCCAGGATGGTGGCGTTGAACAGGTGCACGATCTCCTGCACGATCGGCGGTGCTGCCGTCTCCGCCGCGGGCGGCGCCGAGGCGGGCGCCCCGCCCTCGGCGGGGTCGGCGAGCGTCACGTAGCGCACGGTGAGCGCCGCCCCGCACAGCTCGCTGAGCAGCTGGTCGATGAGCCGGCTGTGCCCCGCCACGCTGAGCACCTCCTGGTGCAGCGCAAACCCCGGCAGCCCCACGACGAGCGTGCCCCCTTCGAGCGAGAGGGGCCGCGCATGAGCGAGGTAGGCGGCGAGCGACATCTTCTTCTCACCGAGCCGCTCAAGAAACGCCGGCCACGTCGAGCGCACCGCCTCCGGCAGCTCCGCGGGCGCCGGCTCGGGCGCTGCGGATGTCGGCTCGGGCGCTGCGGATGTCGGCTCGGGCGCCGGCGGGGGCGGGACCTCGCCAGAATCGGCGGCTGTCGTCGGCGGGACGGGCTGTGGCGCGCGCGCAGGCGCACGCGGCTCGGCTGGCTCCGCGGACGGCGAGCGCGGCAGCGAGCGCAAGGCCTCGGGCGGCATCGGCCGGCTGGTCGCCGCCGTCCCGCCGGCGGGCGCCGCGCCGGCGCCGGCCTGTTCCAGCCGCCGGCTGATCTCATCCAGCGACTGCCACGCCTCCCGCGTCGCCAGCTTAACGACCGCCAGCTCCAGAATCGTCTGCGCCATCGGGCTGCGACGCACCAGCTCATAGGCGCCGGTCAGCATCTGGAGCAAGAGCAGCAGCTCCTGCGGGGTGGAACGGCCCGCCTGCTCCT